>JAYPRP010000006.1:0-63410 GCA_038132575.1 Rhodospirillaceae bacterium | reverse complement strand
GTACCTTACCCCCTGATTTTTCACCAACATGGCAGTAGTCGAGATGGTTTTCAGTTCGAAGGTGGCATTGGGCGAACCGATGAGCATGGGACACGGCTCAGAAGAGCCGCACTGGAAAATGGCTATGCATTCGCAGTATTGGATGCCTTTGAGGGGAAGGGAATTTTACCATCTGATAAACGTAAGTTTCCCAGAGCAGACCAATATATCTCGCAGTTCAGATCGAAAATACTAGAAAAATATCCAAGTCTAGACGGGTCAAATACATTTTTAAGTGGGTTTAGTTATGGAGCGGATAATGCCGCTATGCGGCAGCTGCTTCCTCCTAACGATAGCGCCTGGAAGGCGATAGTGGCAGCGGAGCCAGGCTGTAATGTAAGCGTAGAACCAACAATATCTATTCCTTACCCACTTCTGATTCTTAAAGGAACAGAAAGCCACTACTATCCAATTGCTTGTAAGTTGGTTGTTGAGCGGCACAAGAAAATAGGAAACCCTGTTGATATTAGCTTGCTGGTTGGCGGGAACCATTTCTTTAGCTTAAATGGTGAGATTTATTTCAATGGTGCTGCTTTTAATGGATGTTCGAAGAATCCAATATTTTTTGATGGAAGGAGGCTTCGGCATTTCGACGGCACAGAGATTCAGAGAGCGGATTTGAAAAAGTGCCTCACTCAAGAGGGGGGCAAGGGGAAAGGTCGAGAGCTTCTCGATGATGCTATCAAACAGACCATCAAATTTTTTGAAAAGTACCGGAACTCAAAATAAACGATAGGCCGGCCATCCCCTAGTGAATAAGCGGGTATGTTTTCGTCCCATCTGTCGCATGGTTGGCAGGGGCCATGCCGAAACAGGCAAGGCCGGAGATAGTGCCTATGGAGATTGGAGCCTGGTCGAGCATTGGGTCTGGTTAGCGACCCTGAAAGTGGCTAGCTGATCGACCGCGCCTACCACCCACGCGCAGGCACACAGACGCCGCTTCTCTGAATCCGCAAGGGTCTCCAAGGGGCTGTAATCAGGTTCGTCTCCCGTGTTTTGCGCTGTCAGCCGCTGCGACCAGTGGCGCACCCGCTCGGTTCGCTGATGCGGGCGTGCGATGGGACACCAGATTAGTGGTGCACGGTTTCGGAATGGTTAGCGAGCGCGGTAAATGCGCAGGCGGATCAAGCGGCGAGTGCGTTCCGGCCCTTGTCCGTAAGGCGGCAGACCAGCCAGTCCGGCTTGATGGGGTTGTCGAACCAGGGCTCCGCGAAACCGTGCCGGATGCAGCTCTTGACCGTGCGCTCGCTGATCTTCTGGCCGTCCCGGTCGAAGAGTGGAAGCTTGCCGCCCGGTTGTTCCAGCCCGCGTGCGAGCCAGGCGCGCTGGGCGCCAGAGAGGATGCCGCGCTTCTCGGGTCTCCGGTCACCGCGCGGGCGGTGCGGTTGCAGCGCCACCACGTTGCTCTCGTCCGTTAACTTCCTGCGGGCCGGCATGGCTTCCCCCAACGTTGCAGCTGCTTGCCGCGGCTGCCAAAGCGAGGGATCGTAGTGTACAATGTCGTCCACGCCAAGAGTCTCGCCATAAGGTTCTGAAATGTCGGATAAAACCAAGCCCGAGCGCGCTGTCGGCATGATCTACGTCACTTGCGGTTCGGTTAACGAGGCGCGGGAGATCGGCGACGCGGTCGTGCGCGAACGGCTCGCGGCCTGCGCCAATATCATCGAGGGCATGCGTTCTATCTACTGGTGGCAGGGCGCGGTCGAGGAGGGAGCGGAGACGGTCCTGATCCTCAAGACCGCGGTGGCAAACGTGCCGAGCCTAAGTGAACGGGTGAAGGCGCTGCACAGCTACGACGTACCTTGTATCGCCGAGATCCCCCTGGGCGGAGGAAATGCGGACTATCTGGACTGGATTGTCACCGAGAGCGGCGTGCACTGGAATTGACCCCACCTCACGCTACGCTTAACTCTCATGCTGAGCTTGTCGAAGCATGCGGATATCGCCCTCTCCTTCGACAGGCTCAGGATGAGGGCGAAATCGGCGCGGCACAGTTGTATTTCTGCGCTCACGTTGGCCGGGTTCTACCGCTTCTGTTATAACCGGCCCGACCAACGACATTCACAGGAACTGCGGGGAAAGACCCATGAACGACAAGGTCTGGAAGATTTATCTGTCTGGTGAAATTCACTCAGACTGGCGCGAGCAGATCGAGAATGGCTGCGCCGAGGCGGGCCTGCCAGTCGCCTTTGCCACGCCGATCACCGAGCATGACGATTCCGACGATTGCGGCGTCGCCGTCTTCGGTTCCGAGCCGGATAAGTTCTGGCACGATCACAAGGGCGCGCTCCTGAATTCCGTGCGGACGGGCACGCTGATCGAGGGCGCTGACGTGGTCGTCGTGCGCTTCGGCGAGAAGTACAAGCAGTGGAACGCGGCCTTCGACGCCGGCTACGCCGCCGCGCTGGGCAAGCCGATCATCACGCTCCACCCGACAGAGCATGACCACGCGCTGAAGGAAGTGGACGCGGCCGCCAAGGGCGTGGCCCGCGAGCCGTTCCAGGTGGTCCAAGCGCTGGCCTACGCCATCAACGGCGGCATGCCGGCCCAGTGGTACCAGAAGGAAGCCGCCGAGTAGGGCGCCGATATAATATTTTGGAAACAGCCCCTTGCGGGGCTGTTTTCGTTTCGGGAAGTAGCTTACTCCGCCGCCTTCGCCTGGGCGTAGCTGAGCGCCTGGTCGAGGTCGGCGATAATGTCGTCGACCGTCTCCAGCCCGATCGAGAGGCGAACCACGTCCGGGCCCGCGCCTGATGCGATCTGCTGTTCTTCCGTGAGCTGGCGGTGGGTCGTCGAGGCCGGGTGGATGATCAGCGAGCGCGTGTCGCCGATGTTCGCAAGGTGCGACAACAGCTCGACGCTCTCGACTGCGCGCACGCCCGCCTCGTAGCCGCCCTTGAGGCCGAAAGTGAAGACCGAGCCCGGGCCCTTGGGCAGGTATTTCTTCGCCAGCGCGTGATAGGGGCTCGACTTGAGCCCGGCGTAGGAGACCCAGTCGACAGCCGAGTGCGCCTCCAGGAACTCCGCGACCGCCTGCGCGTTCTGCAGGTGCCTGTCCATGCGCACCGGCAGGCTCTCGATGCCGGTCAGGATGTTGAACGCATTCTGGGGTGCGAGCGTCGGGCCCAGGTCGCGCAGCGCGACGGCCTTGGCCTTGGTCGAGAAGCCGAAATCGCCGAACGTCTCGTAGAAGGTGAGGCCGTGATAGGCCGGGTCGGGCTCGGTCATCGACGGGAACTTATCGTTCTGGGCCCAGTCGAAATGCCCGCTCTCGACGACGATGCCGCCCATGGACGTGCCGTGGCCGCCGAGGAACTTGGTCATCGAGTGGATCGAGATGTCCGCGCCCCAATCGAAGGGCCGGCACAGATAGGGCGTCGCCATGGTGTTGTCGACGATCAGTGGGATACCCGCCTCCTTCGCAACCCCGGCGATGGGCTCGAGATCGACGATGATGCCGCCGGGGTTGGCCAGCACCTCGAGGAAGATCGCCTTGGTCTTGTTGTCGATGGTCGCGCGAAAATTCTCCGGATCGCCCGGATCGACGAAGTTCACATGCCAGCCGAACTTCCGGAAGGTGTGGGAGAACTGGGTAACCGAGCCGCCGTAGAGGTTGCGCGAGGCGACGAAGTTATCGCCCGGGTTCATCAGCACGAACATGGCCAGCATCTGGGCCGCGTGGCCGCTCGCACATGCGACCGCGCCGCGCCCGTCCTCCAGTGCTGCGACCTTCTCCTCCAGCGCCGAAACGGTGGGGTTGGTAAGGCGCGAATAGATATAGCCGAAGGTTTGCAGGTTGAAGAGCGAGGCCGCGTGGTCCGCGTCGTCGAACACGTAGGCCGTCGTTTGGTAGATCGGCATGTTGCGCGCGCCGGTTTTCTCGTCCGGGGACGCGCCGGCGTGGATCGCCAGGGTCTCGAAACCCGGAGGGCGCCGGTCGTTTCGGTTGTCGTTGTCGCTCATTCTTTGGTTCCTTCGGAGCCTTCTATCGTCGTCCCTACGGAGGCAGGGACCCACTGGCTCAGACAACTGCCCCGGCGTGTACGGGCGTGAATGGGTACCTGCCTGCGCAGGCATGACGAATGATGCTGTGTTCGGCGGTGATCAAGCCCGGATACGGCGTGACCGCCGCGAGGTGATCACCTTGGTGTTGATGCCGCTCCAGCCAAGCTCGCCGGTGAGGCGGCCGAACTCGATCTTCGGGCAACGGTCCATGATGACCGTCAGGCCCGCATCCTCGGCGCGCTTCGCGGCCTCGTCGTGGCGGACGGTGAGCTGCATCCAGATCACCTTGGCGCCCACCTCGATCGCCTCATCGACGATGGGCGGCACTCGGTCGGAGCGCTGGAAGATGTCCACCATGTCAATCGGCATCGGGATGTCCTTGAGGCTCGCATAGACCTCTTCGCCCAGGAGCGTCTCGCTGGCCGCGCGCGGGTTCACGGGGATCACGCGGTAGCCCTTCTCCTGCAGATACTTCATCGCGAAGTAGCTGGGGCGGTTCCAGTTGGTGCTGGCGCCGACCATGGCGATCACGTCCGTGTCGCGCAGGACCCGGCGAATCTGCCAGTCGGGATAGTAAAGCTCGCTCATGCTCGTCTCGCTGTCGCGGGGGAGGGGCTAGGCCGCCGCACGCAGGCGGGGCAGTTCGATGGCCGGGCAGCGGTCCATGATCACGGTCGCGCCTGTCGCCTCGGCCTTGGCCGCGGCCATCTCGTTGACGACCTTCAGCTGCATCCAGATGTAGGGCACGCCCAGCTTGATTGCCTCGTCGACGATCGGCGAGACCTTCCAGGGCAGGCGGAAGATATCGACCATATCGACCTTCTCGGGCAGGTCCATGATCGAGGCATAGACCTTCTCGCCGTGGATCTCCTGTCCGAGCGCGTCCGGGTTCACCGGATACACCTTGAAGCCCTCGTTCTGGAGGAACCGCATGACCCGCCAGCTTGCCCGGGTCTCGCCGCGCGGGCTCGCGCCGACCAGCGCGATGGTCTTCACCTCGTCGAACAGGGCGCGCAGCAAGTCGTCGGCGTAGGTGAATTGCTTTTCGGAATCCAGAACCATTTAAGCCTCAATCCTCGCCTCAATCTTCTTCCTGGCGCGGGCCCTGGTCCCATTTCGGGTCGCGCTTCTCGATGAAGGCGTCGATGCCCTCCGCGGCGTCCCGATCCATCATGTTCCGCGCCATCTCCGCGCCGGCGAAGGCGAAGGCATCCGTGATACCCATCTCGAGCTGGCGGTAAAAAGCCTGCTTGCCTAGCGCGAGGGCGTGCGCGCTCTTGCGCGCGAGCTTGGCGGCGAGTTCGCCAACCGTCTCGTCGAGCAGCGCCTCGGGCACGGCCTGGTTGACGAGGCCGATCTCAGCCGCCCGGGGGGCCTCGAGGAAGTCTCCGGTGAGCAGCAAGTCCATGGCGTGCTTGCGCGCGACGGCCCGGCCCACGGCGACCCCGGGGGTCGAGCAGAAGAGCCCGACATTGATGCCGGACGTGGCGAGGCGCGCGTTGTCCGCCGCGACTGCGAGGTCGCAGGTGGCGACAAGCTGGCAGCCGGCGGCGGTGGCAAGCCCGCGCACCTTGGCGATCACGGGTTGGGGCAGGCGCAGGACCGACTGCATCATCTTGGAACAGGTCGCGAAGAGTTCCTGCTGGTACGTGAGGCTGTAGTTCGCGCGCATCTGCTTGAGGTTGTGCCCGGCGCAGAAGGCGCGGCCGGTGCCTTGTAGCACTACCACGCGGACCGAGCGGTCACCTGCAATATCGTCGAGTTCCGTTTGCAGCGCGGCGAGCATGCCCTCCGACAGGGCGTTCAGCTCGTCCGGCCGGTTCAGGCTGAGGCTGGTCACGCCGTCCGCGCCGTCATTGTCGGCACGCAGTACGAAGGGCCCTGCGTCAGCGGCGGTTATCTCGAGTATGTCGGTGTTGCTCATGGCGCGTCCGTCGTCTGTGAAGTGCCGAACATGGGCCGGATCGGCCGAGATGGCAATTCTAGCGGTCGATTTTCGGGCTGCCCATCCATCAATTTTCGTCATGCCCGCGCAGGCGGGCATCTATTGACCCAGGCGGCGCCCTGTTTTGTCCGGGCGGTAATAGATTCCGGCCTTCCGGCGCTGGCGCGCCTGCAGCCGGAATGACGAAGAGAAAGAGGAGTATAACTCAATAACGGTATTAGAATACCGTTCTTGTAAGCCTCTGCAGAAAAACGATAAATTTATTTTGACATCTCAATTTCGGTGCCATACAACCCTGCCGCCGCTGCCCGAACCGTGCCGGTTCCGGTGGCGGCCTCGCATTCGGGGGCGGCGGACGGCCGAGACGAGCGCGACAGAGATATCAGGAGAAGGTGGCTAACGCCATGAAGACATATTCCGCGAAACCCAGCGAGGTTGAAGCCAAGTGGTGGATCATCGACGCCGAAGGCGTCGTGCTCGGCCGCATGGCGGCGATCATCGCGAATCGGCTGCGCGGCAAGCACAAGCCGATGTACACGCCGAACATCGATTGCGGCGACCATGTCGTCGTGATCAATGCCGACAAGGTGCGCCTAACCGGTAACAAGCGTGACGACAAGACCTACTACTGGCACACGGGCTATCCGGGCGGCATCAAGTCCCGCACGGCGGACAAGTATCTCGACAGCGAGCGGTCCGACGTCGTCGTCCGCAAGGCCGTCGAGCGCATGCTGCCGAAGACCAAGATGGGCCGCGAGCAGTATCGCAAGCTCAAGGTCTATGCCGGTGCCGAACATCCCCACGAGGCGCAGCAGCCCCAGGTGCTCGACCTCGCTTCCATGAACGCTAAGAACAAAAGGGGTGGCGCGGCATGACCGACGAGACCCAGACCACTGACGCGCCCGCCGAGGGCACCATCGCCGCCGCTGCCGCGGCACTCGCCGAGGTCGCGGCACCGGTGCAGGCCGAGCCGAAGATCGACGAGCATGGCCGCACCTACGCGACCGGAAAGCGCAAGGACGCGGTCGCCCGCGTCTGGATCAAGCCGGGCAACGGCCAGCTCACCGTCAACGGCCGTACGGGCGAGGTTTACTTCGCGCGCCCCGTTCTCCGTATGGTCCTGTCCCAGCCGTTTCAGGTCACCGACCGGCTCGGCCAGTACGACATCGTGTGCACGGTCACCGGCGGCGGGCTCTCAGGCCAGGCCGGTGCGGTGCGCCACGGCATCTCCAAGGCGCTCGCCCTGCGCGAGCCTGAGCTGCGCTCGATCCTCAAGAAGGTCGGAATGCTGACCCGCGACAGCCGCGTGGTTGAGCGTAAGAAGTACGGTCGCGCCAAGGCCCGCCGTAGTTTCCAGTTCTCGAAGCGCTAGGCGCTGTTTTCAGAGTTTCGCGAGAGCGGCGCCCCCGAAACCGAGGGCGCCGTTTTCTTTTGCCGAACGGGCTCAGTCCTCGAGCGGCGGCAGCCAGGTCAGCGAGGAATGGTGCAGCGAGATGAGCACCCGCCCGTCGAGCTTGTGGTAGGCGAAGGTGTAGTCCGCGCTGGTTGCGTTGCCGTCCCCGTCGGTGAAGGAGTAGTGCCCCATATCCTTGTAGCCGAGGCCGCCGGCCTCGAGGATCGGCCCGGCCGCACTCTGGAACTCCACCTGCTTCCAGCCGCGCTTTAAGAATCCATCATCGTTGGGGTAGTCGGGATCTCCGCCCACGAAGTATGAGCGTGCGCCTGCGCGATCCAGCCGGATGATGTCCGCCAGGGTCGGCTTGAAGAGGACCGGTTCGTCCGGCGCGTCGAAATCATAGAGATCGAGCAGGCCGTCGATGTCCTGCTCGGTGACGCATCTCGCCCAGGCGCGCTGGGCAGCGACGACCTCTGCCTTGGTCATGCGTCCGAAATTGCGGTCAGAAATGACTCTACTCCTCACGGCGATTATGTGCGGGAAAACCTAGTGCAAGAGCGGAAGCCGTTACAACAGCGCTCTTGTCTCGTCTATCCGTCCCAGAGTTCGGTCTCGGGGTGGAACTGGGACCAAGCGAACCAGAAGGCCTCGTGGCCGCCGATGTCGGAGCCGTCGGCATCGACGGCCTTGAGCCCGCCCGCCGGGAGTTCCCGGCGGATATTTTAGAATGCTATCTTCTCGCCGCGATTCAGCGCGACAAGCGCCCTGCTGCGCTGGAACGCGATTGGCGTGCCGGATGTTGTGACGACCCCGATGGCGTCTTCGTGGACGGGCAGGCGCGGGTCCACGTTGCCGATGGGGAAGATCGGGCCGTTGGCGTCGCGGCCGTTCCGGAAGCCTGGATCGCGGCCCAGCGCCAACGCCTCGACCAGAACGGTCGTTGCCGGATGCCGTTTCTTCCAGGTGCCCCAGTCGGTGGTGATGACGCTCGGCTGTTCCAGCTTCACGCCCTTTTCGGCCAGCGGCCCCGTCACGCTTTGCCGAGAAACGTGTCGAAGATCGCGTGGGTGTTCAGGTCATACATCACCTTGTTGGAGCGGATGAGCAACCCGGACGTGCGCAGGACCGGGCGCTTGACGCCGAGGCATCCGGTCGGTGAAAAAGGCCTGGGCCGAGCCGCACAGGGTGCAGTAGGGGATACCCAGGTCACGCCCGCCCAGCGTGTCGTTGACCATCTTGCGCACCTCTATGATCCGGCGCGGATAGGCGCGCGCTTCGTCATTGACCACGACGCCGAAGACGATGTCGTCGTCCTTCAGCCATTCGGCCTTGTCCGCGCTGCTCGTCTCGGGATTGTCCGCGGCGGGAATGCAGTTGCACGACCTGAGCGCTTCTTCGAACGCGCGGTCGTCGATCAGGACACCGCCCCAGGACACGAGCCGCCAGTCGATGTCGCCCTCGATGAATATCTGCTCCCAGCCGGATATGAGGGAGGGGAAGATTGCGCGCTTGAAGGTCAGGTAATCCGGCGGCGCCGGGACATCCCAGGCGATGAGCTGGTCGGTGATGACGCCCAGTGGTTCTGGGTCGGGGCATTGATTTCCAGGAGGGCGGCCGCGGCGTTTGCGAGTTCGGCGTTCAGCCACTGGCTGGGCGCGAACCGCATCAGGTTGGCGATAAGCCAAGCGATCCGCGGATCTCCGGCGGCGACGATTTCGCGTAGAGCAACTTTCTGGGCTTCCTGCAAGCTCGCCGTCTCCATGCTGTCGACAAATGCGACCTCCATCGCCGCGAGGAGCGTGTCGGACAGCGCTCCGGACGGGATCGCGGGCGGCGTTCCGAACTCCTCGATCACGTAGGCGGGCATGGGGCGGTTCTCCTAAGCCTGTGACGGGACCGCCAAGAGCAGCGCGAACAGCGAGGCGGTCAGAAGAAGACATGGTGGGAGTTTGAGAACCGATGCCATCGGGGAACCTTTCGCTTGCCTGTCATTTGCAAACACGCAAGCGGCGGGAAAATTCCATCTTTCGGCACGTTGTCCGCCGGGGCCTCGCCGTCAGCGCGCCCGGATCCCGTCGTCGGCGGCCTCAGTCGGCACCAGCGATTTCACCAGCGTGTCCATGCGCAGTATCCCGACCTTTCGCTCGCCATCCTTCACTAGGTAGGTCTTGCGGGTGTCGCCCTCGGCCATCGCGATGACGGTCTCGAGGTTTTCTTCCTGGTCGATCTCGCCGGCGATATTCACGCCGTCCGTCGCGGTGGTCTTGTCCATCACCGTGCGCACGCGCAGCACCCGGGCGCGGTTGATGTCACTCACGAAATCGACGATGTAGGGATCACTCGGTTCGAGCAGGATGGTCTGGGGCTCGTCCTGTTGGACGATACGGCCGTCCTTGAGGATCACCAGGTGATCTGCGAGCTTCAGCGCCTCGTCGAGATCATGGGTGATGAACAGGATCGTCTTCTGCAGCTCTTGCTGCAACTCCAGCAGCAGGTCCTGCATGTCCGTACGGATCAGCGGGTCCAGGGCCGAGTAGGCTTCGTCCATCAGCATGACGTCGGCATTGGATGTCAGCGCACGCGCGATGCCGACGCGCTGCTGCATGCCGCCGGAAAGCTGGTGCGGATAGCTTTCGCCATAGCCCTGCAGCCCCACACGGTCGAGCCACTTCTCGGCCTCGGGGATGTATTCCTCGCGCGATATGCCCCGGACCTCCAACGCCAGCGCCGCGTTCTCGGCCACGGTCTTGTGGGGCAACAGCGCGAATTTCTGGAACACCATCGACATTTGCTCGCGGCGAATCCGGCGAAGCTCCTCGGGCGTGCACCCCAGGATGTCGCGTCCGTCGAGGACGATCTCGCCGGCGGTCGGGTCGATCAGACGGTTCACATGCCGGATCAGCGTGGACTTGCCCGAGCCCGAAAGCCCCATGATGACCGTGATCTCGCCGGCCTTCGCATCCACGTTGATGTTCTCGAGGCCGAGCACATGGCCATGGCGTTCCAGCAGTTCAGGCTTGCCGAGTCCGTCCTCGCGCACGACCTTCAGGGCGGTCATCGGGTCGGGTCCGAAGACCTTGTAGAGGTCGCGGATCGCGATTTTGGTCTCGCTCATCGGTCCTGGCCTGCGTTGATGCGCGCGAGTGCGAGCTTGGTGGTTCGGTCGAGGATCACGGCTAGCACCACGATCCCGAATCCCGAGACGAGGCCGACGCCGAGCTCGAGGTTGCGGATGCCGCGCAGCACCAGAACGCCGAGGCCGGGCGCGGAGACCAGCGAGGCGATCACGACCATGGACAGGCTCATCATGATGGTCTGGTTTACGCCAGCCATGATGTTGGGCAGGGCGAGCGGGATCTGGATCTTCATGAGCTTCTGCCGGTCGGTCATGCCGAAGGCGTCCGCCGCCTCGATGACGTCGGGGTCGACCAGCCGGATACCGAGATCGGTCAGCCGGATCACCGGCACGATCGCGTAGAGGATGATCGCGATGCCGTAGAGCTTGGGCTCGGTGACCGAAAACAGGAAGATCAGCGGGATCAGATAGACGAAGGCGGGCAGGGTCTGCAGCATGTCGAGGATCGGGATGATCGCCCGCTGCAGTCGATCGCTGCGCGCCATGGCGATGCCGATGGGCACACCCAGGACCACGCACAGGATCGCGCACACGAAGATCACCGCCAGCGTCTGGGCCGCGAAGCTGTAATAGTCGATGAAGGCGAAGGTCAGCAGGCACAGGCCGACGAAGATAGTGAGTTTCCGCGACCGGCTGACGACCAGGACCACCGCCAGCAGGGCCGGGATCATGATCCACCAGGGCGTGGTCTCGAATAGCCACAGCGCGCCTTCGAGGAACCAGCTCAGCGGTTGGGTGATCGGGTCGAGGACCAGGCTCAGCCCGTCCTTGATCCCAAGGAATCCGTCCTCGAGGCCCTTGGTCAGCGCCCGCGACTGGGGAAAGGCGGCGCAGGCCTCGTGGAGTTCGTCCATCGACGGGAAGGGCATTTCCCAGATCGACGGCGCCGGCGCGTCCGTTCCGGCATTCTGCGCCAGCAGGTCTGCCATGGAGAGGGGGCCGCCGCCTGATTGCTCGCCGCTCTCGCACCAGGGCCGCAGTCCGATGGCGGAGAAGATCGGCTCATAGGTCCCCATGCTGTGCGTCCGTCAGGTTGTTTGCCCGGGCTAAAACGCGCGGCCGGAAACAGATGTTTCCGGCCGCAGATGAGCGTTGGGTTCGTGCCGGTGCTACTTGAGCAGCCGCGCCAGCTTCGACTTGGCGTCGGCGTTCAGCCAGCCGCCCCACACGTCGTTGTAGGTGGTCAGGAAGTGCACCGCCGCCTCTTCGGAGGATGCGTTGTTGTCTTCCTTCCAGGCTAGGACCGCACCCATCTGCTGATTGGTGAAGCTCAGCTTCGAAAGCATCTCGACGACCTCGGGCTCGCGGTCGGCGAATGTGGTGGTCACGCCGGTCACAACCCGCGCGGACGGGTAGGGAGACTTGCCGACCCGGTTGCATTCCGTGTTGCGGTTGCACTGGTGAATCTCGTCGTTGTACGGGCCGAGATCGACCGGGACCATCTCGTACTTGCCGAGCAGCGCCGTGGGCGCCCAGTAGTAGCCGAACCAAGGTTTCTCGTCGGCATAGGCCGCAGCGATCGAGCCGGCCAGGGTTTCGCCCGAGCCGTGATCGAAGACCTCGATGCCATTCCCTTCCAGGTCGAAGGCCTGCTTCAGGCTGTCGTTGACGATCCGGCAACCCCAGCCCTCCGGGCAATTGTGGAACCGGCCACTGACCAGTTCCGGGTTCGCCAGCACGCCCTCGATGGTCTTCAGCTCGGGATGCTTGTCCGCGAGATATTTCGGGATGAGCCAGTGCTCCGCGCCGCCGTCGGACAGCACATTGGCGATCGTCTTCACTTTCCCCTCGGCTTCCAGCTTCTGGTAGACCGGGGCGGAGTTGATCCACATCTCGGTGGCGATGTCCGGCTCGCCATTCTCGGCCAGGGACGTTGCGGCCGGGACGGTGTCGGACGGGACGACGGTCACCTTGCAGCCATAGCCCTGTTCCATGACGAACTTAGCCACATTGGTCACGACCGACGCGGACGCCCAGTTCATCTCGGTGATCGATACCTCGCCGCAGTCCGCATGGGCGTCCGGAGCGCCGCCGCCGATCGCGAACGCCATCGCCGCGGCCAGCGCCGAGGCCTTCAGGGATACGGAAATTAGTCCATTCATGGTTTGCACTCTCCTGCTTATCGCTTTGATCACACCGACTTAACCGGGCGCCGCGCGATCGCGATGCCCGCCATGTCCATAATTTATGTGCGATTTTCAATAGCTTACGCGACGAGCTTGTGTGTCTCAAGGGATGCGCCGAAAAAAAGTGAGGAAATCCGGCAACTTTGGCGGAAGGTCCTTCCCGTTTGGCGCGCGCCGCGCTACACCCCTACCGCTATGACCACAACGGTTTTCATCGACGGCGAGGCCGGGACCACCGGCCTGCAGATCCACGAGCGGCTCGCGCCGCGCGCGGACGTGTCGCTGATTCATCTCGGCGATGGCTCGCGCAAGGACGCGGCCGCGCGGCGGGAGGCGCTGAATGACGCCGATGTGGCAATTCTTTGCCTGCCGGACGACGCGGCGCAGGAATCCGTCTCCCTGATCGATAGCGACACGGTGGTGATCGACGCGTCGACCGCGCACCGGGCCGTTGACGGTTGGGTCTATGGCTTTCCGGAGTACGACAAGGGCCATCGCGATGCGATGCGGGCGTCGTCGCGGATCAGCAACCCGGGCTGCTACGCGCTCACTGCCGTCGCGATGATCCATCCGCTAGTGGCCGGCGGGCTCGTCTCGGCCGACTACCCGGTCACGATCAACGCCGTCTCGGGCTACTCGGGCGGTGGAAAGTCCCTGATTGCCGCGTTTGAGGATCCCGACGCCGACAATTACACGAACGCGACCCTCTACGCCTACGCGCTCGGTCTCCAGCACAAGCATATTCCCGAGATCACGCGCTGGGGCGGGCTCGCGAACGCACCGATCTTCGTGCCGACGGTGGCCAAATACTACAAGGGGATGCTCGTGCAGATTCCGCTGGCGCTCTGGCACCTGCCGGGCGCGCCGATCGCGGCCGATCTGCATGCTGCGCTTGCCGCACGCTATGCCGGCGAGCAGTTCGTGACGGTCGCGCCTCTGGAAGATGGGGTCACGACCCTCGATCCCGAGGCGCTCAACGGCACCAACGAGCTTCACCTGCATGTGCTGCACAACGACGCGACCGGCCAGGCCGTCGTCGCCGGCGTGATCGACAACCTCGGAAAGGGCGCCTCTGGCCAGGCCGTCCAGACCCTCAACCTGATCATCGGCGCCGATGAAGGCGAAGGACTTTGACCTCACGCCTCATGCTGAGCCTGACGAAGCATGAGGTTCGCTCTCTCACCCTTCGACAAGCTCAGGGTGAGGGTGTTTAGATTAGCCAGGAGAGTTTCAGGAAGCAGCGCATGACCAGCCCGATCAAAACCTATCTGGGGATCACCCCGACCATCGCCGACGACGTGTTTATCGCCGACACCGCCTCGGTCATTGGCGATGTTCACATCGGTTCGGGGTCCAGTGTCTGGTACTCGTCCGTGATCCGCGGCGATGCCGGCAGCCACATCCGGATCGGCGAGCGGGTGAACATCCAGGACGGGACGGTGATCCACATCAACGGCGCGCGCGAGGACGGGTCCGAGCACATGCCGACGGTCATCGGAGACGAGATCACCATCGGCCATTCGGCGCTGATCCACGCCTGTACGCTGCAGTCGCGTTGCTTCATCGGCATGCGCTCGGTCGTGCTCGACGGCGCGGTGGTGGAGACGGGCGCGATGGTCGCGGCCGGCGCGGTCGTCTCGCCGGGCAAGGTCGTCAAGTCGGGTGAACTGTGGGCGGGCATCCCCGCGAAGCCGCTCCGGGAGCTGCGCCAGGAAGAGCTCGACTACTGGCCGGAGAGCGTCGCCACCTATGCGCGCATGGCCCAGGAGCACATCAAGTCGGGCAACGGCGCGAAGTAGCGGGCGTTATTACGAGTTGCGCGGATCAAGTCCGCGCATGACGGTCTTGGAGTTTCACAGCCTACCTACGCACGTCATACCCGGGCTTGACCCGGGTATCTTTTCGCGAGCGGCCTACTTTTCCTCGGCATCCAGCCGCAAGGATGCGTAGCTCCCCGGCGCGGCCTCGATCACCTTAAGTTTGCTGTCACCCGGCTTGCGGGCGTCGACCTGGCCGCCGGCATTCTTCGCCAGCCACTTCCGCCACTCCGGCCACCAAGAGCCGGGGTGCTCCTTGGCGCTCTCGAACCAGGCGTCCGGGTCGGCGGGGTTCTTCGCCGCCGTCCAGTAGCCGTACTTCTCGACCGTCGGTGGGTTGACCACGCCGGCGATATGGCCCGACCCGGCGAGGCAGAACTTCACCGGCCCGGAGTAAATCTGGGTCGCGGCGTAGGTCGATTTCCACGGCGCGATATGGTCTTCCTTAGTGGACAGCATGAAGACGGGCAGGTCCACCTTCGAGAGGTCGATCGGCACTCCGCCGAGCTCGATGCCGCCCGGCTCGATCAGCTTGTTCTCCTGGTACATGCGGCGCAGGTAGAAGCTGTGCATCTCGGCGGGCATGCGCGTGGAATCCGAGTTCCAGTAGAGAAGGTCGAACGGGAAGGGCTCCTTGCCGAGGAGATAGTTGTTCACCACGAAGGACCAGATCAGGTCGTTTGCCCGCAGCATGTTGAAGGTCGTCGCCATGGACGAACCCTCCAGAACGCCGCCTTCCTCCTCCATCCGCTCCTCAAGGGAATCGAGCTGTTCCTCGTCGATGAAGACGCCCAGCTCGCCGGGTTCCGTGAAGTCGGTGAGCGCGGTGAAGAAGGTCGCGGACGCGAACCGCTTGTCCTTTTTCTCGGCCATGTAGGCCAGCGTCGAAGCGAGCAGTGTACCACCGAGGCAGTAGCCGATGACGTTCGCCTCCTTCTGGCCGGTCGCCTTCTCGATCGCGTCGAGAGCGGCCAGAGGCCCCTCGAACATGTAGTCCTCGAAAGACTTTTCCGCGAGCTTAGGGTCCGGATTGACCCAGGACACGACGAAGACGGTCAGCCCCTGGTGGACACACCAGTTGATGAACGAATTCTTCGGTTGCAGATCGAGGATGTAATACTTGTTGATCCAGGGCGGGATGATCAGGAGCGGTCGCGCATCGACCTTCTCGGTCTGCGGCTCGTACTGGATCAGCTGCATCAGGTCGGTCTGGTCGACGACCTTGCCGGGGGTGACCGCGATGTTCTCGCCGAGCGTGAAAGCCGTTTCGTCGGTCTGTCGGATGCGAAGCTGCCCGTCGCCGCGCTCCATGTCGTCCAGCAGGTTTTCTAGCCCCTTTACTAGGTTCTCGCCGCCGGACTCGACCGTCGCTCGGATCACCTCCGGGTTTGTCATCAGGAAATTCGTGGGCGCGATGGCGTCGACGAACTGCCGAGTGTAGAAGTCGACCTTCTTCGCGGTCTTGTCGTCCAGGCCCTCAACCTCGCGGACCGTGTTGGTCAGCCAGCGTGACGACAGCAAATAGGACTGCTTGATATAGTCGAAGAGGATGCTCTCGTCCCATTCCGCGTCGCGAAACCGGCGATCCTCGCCGTCGGGCTCGTGAATGGCCTCAACCTCCGCGCCCATCATCTTCTGGGTCGTGGACTGCCAGAGGTTCATATAGCTCTGCCAGAGCTGGAACTGGGCCTGAATTAGGTGCGTCGGGTTCGCCATCATGCGCTGGGTCAGCTCGATGAAGGCGGAGCCCACGTTCAGCGGGTCGGCCATGCCCATGTTGCCGGACTGGTTCGACAGGAAGCTGTTCACGAGCGCCTGGCTGCGCTCCGCGATCTTCGCCATTGATGCGGCGAGGGCCTCGGGGTCGGTGGCGTCATTGCCGGCATTTTTTGCATTTTGTTGATCAGCCATCCGCCAATCCTCTATAACTTCGATGCTTTTTGCGATTCACGGCGTGTCTTGAAGCGCTTGATCGAATGCGGACACTCAAGGTACATCCGCTGGTGTGTTGTACGGTGTAATCAGGTTATGTTGCACCGCACAAAAGATCAAGCGAGTAGACGCGGGGACGCTTGGTTCGCGCAACACCATGAAGGGGTGGAAGCAGATGAAGTCGGGGCCTTACAAGATCACGCGACAGGCGCTGCCGATCGTATTCGTGTTCGCGCTGGCGGGCTGTTCGTTCTTCGACAACGTATTCAGCATCTTCGACGGCGATGAGCCGGCAGCCCAGACCGCGTCCGAACAGGGCGTGCGCGACCGCAGCGACGCACAGCGCGAAGTATCCGACGATGCGGACACCCCGTCGCTCACCGCTGTGCCGAGCCGTCCCGAAATGCCGACCACAAGCAACCGCGAGCGTGTTGTCGAGGGCCTGATTTCCGACCGCGAGAACGCCCGTTACACGGACGAGGCGATCCGCCTGCAGGGCTCGACCAGCGCGTCCGAGGCGTCACAGAGCGTACCGCGCCCGGCCGCGTCGGCGCCCGAAAAAGTTACGGCTCCCACGCCGTCCGTGGCCCCGCCGCCGCCCACGCTTGCGGCGCGCCCGGCCACGTCCGCGGCCCGGCCCGCGGTCCCGCCGGTACCTGTGCTTGCGCCGCGCAGCACGGCTCCGGCCGTCCAGATCGCCAGCAATCCGCCCGTGACGGATCCGGTGACCCAGGCGTCCGGCTCGGTCATCCTCGATATGAGCGTCCTCGGCGGCGGAAGCCACGCGGGCGCATACGCACCGGTCGCTGACCGGGTTACCCCGGACACGCAGGTCGCCACGATCCAGTTCAATCACAGCTCCGCGCGGCTTAGCGCGCGTGACCGCGCGATCCTGGCCACCGTGGCGTCGGCCCAGCGCGAGATGGGGGCGAGCGTGCTCGTGGTCGGCCATGCCAGCAGCCGGACGCGCCAGCTGTCCAAGGCGCGTCACGAGGTTGCGAACTTTCAGGTCTCGTTTAGCCGCGCGAACGCGGTGGCGCAGGCGCTGATCCAGTCGGGTGTGCCGTTGAACCTGATCACGGTCGAAGCGGTCGCGGACGATCAGCCGATCTGGTCCGAGGCGATGCCGAACGGCGAGGCGGGGAACCGCCGCGCCGAGGTGTTCTTCCTGCGCTAGCGCCGCTGAAAAGGGCCTCGCACGCCCGCCCCGACATCTGTAAAAGAACGCACGGCGTCGCAATTGGCGGCGGCGCGTGTATTCCGTGAACCCGAGCCCGGTCAGGACCCATGCAGACGCAATTCCACCGCATCAAGCGGTTACCGCCCTACGTATTTGCTGAAGTGAATGCGATGAAGGCGGCTGCGCGTACGGCGGGGGCGGACATCATCGACTTTGGCATGGGCAACCCGGACCTGCCGACGCCGCCGCACATCGTCGAGAAGCTCGTCGAGGCGGTGCAGGACCCGCGGACCCATCGCTACTCGAACTCGCGCGGCATTCCGGGCCTGCGCAAGGCGCTGTCCGGTTACTACCAGCGCCGCTTCGGTGTCGATATCGACCCTGAGCGCGAGGCGATAGTCACTATCGGCTCCAAGGAAGGCCTCGCTAACCTGGCCCAGGCGATCACGGGCCCCGGCGACGTGATGTTGGTGCCGAACCCCTCCTATCCGATCCATCAGTTCGGCTTTATTATCGCCGACGGCACCGTGCGCTACCTGCCGGTCACACCCGACGACGAGTTTCTGGTGGCGCTTGAACGCGCAGTGCTGCATTCTCAGCCGAAGCCGGTCGCGCTGGTACTCTGCTATCCCGCGAACCCGACGTCGGTCACTGCGGATTTAGAGTTCTATGGCCGGATCGTCGATTTCTGCCGGACCCACGAGATCATCGTCCTGTCGGACCTGGCCTATGCCGAGATCTACTTCGACGACAATCCGCCGCCCTCGATCCTGCAGGTGCCCGGCGCGAAGGATGTGGCGGTCGAGTTCACCTCGCTCAGCAAGACCTACTCCATGCCGGGCTGGCGCATCGGCTTCGCGGCGGGCAATCCCGACCTGATCGCGTCCCTGGCACGGGTCAAGAGCTATCTCGATTATGGCGCTTTCACGCCGATCCAGGTCGCGGCGACTGCAGCGCTCAACGGCCCGCAGGACTGTGTCGAGGAAACCCGCGCGATCTACCGGGAGCGCCGGGACGTGCTGGTTGAGGGGCTCACCCGAGCGGGCTGGGATGTACCGACCCCGACGGCCAGCATGTATATTTGGGCGCCCATCCCCGAACCTTTCACCTCTCTGGGTAGCATCGCATTTTCGAAATTGCTGCTGAAGCACGCGAATGTCGCGGTCTCGCCGGGCCTCGGCTTCGGCGAGTATGGCGACGGGCATGTTCGGATCGCGCTAGTCGAGAACACCCAGCGCATCCGCCAGGCGACGCGCAGCATCCGGCAGCTTTTCGCAGGTCCCACGAAGGCGCTTGCCGACGCCGCGGATGCTGCGCACATGTCTGTTGCGGCCAAGTAACCGGAGCCAGGTATGTCGGATTCTTTGCGTATCGCCATCGCGGGCTTGGGAACGGTCGGTGCCGGGACCGTCGCGGTCCTGACCGAACATCGCGCGCTGATCGCCGAGCGCGGCGGTCACAATGTCGATATCGTGGCCGTTTCGGCCCAGAACCGTTCGAAGGACCGTGGAGTCAGCCTCGATGGCTATGACTGGTACGACGACCCCGTCGCGATGGCGTGCGAGGCGGATGTCGATCTCGTGCTGGAACTGATTGGCGGCGAGGACGGGCCGGCCAAGGCCGTGTGCGAGGCTGCAATTGCCGCGGGCCGCCACGTGGTGACCGCGAACAAGGCATTGCTCGCGATTTATGGCGACGCGTTGGCGTCGGCAGCGGAGGCGGCGGGCGTGTCGTTGAATTACGAGGCCGCGATCGCTGGCGGCATCCCGATCGTCAAGGCGCTACGAGAGGGACTGGCGGGCAACCGGATCACCCGCGTTTACGGCATCCTCAACGGGACCTGCAACTACATCCTGACCGAGATGCGCGAGAAGCGCCTGCCCTACGAGACGGTGCTCGCCGAAGCCCAGAAACTCGGTTACGCCGAGGCGGATCCTAGCATCGATGTGGACGGCATCGACGCGGCGCATAAGCTCGCCCTGCTGGCGAGCCTCACGTTCGGCACCCGGGTCAATTTCGCGGGTGTTTACACCGAGGGCATCGGCCGGGTCGCGCTCGAGGACATCGACTATGCCGAGGAGTTCGGCTACCGGATCAAGCTGCTCGGCAGCGCGCGGATGACCGAGGACGGCCTCGAGCAGCGCGTCTTTCCCTGCATGGTGAGCAAGGACAAACCTATCGCTCATGTCGAGGATGCCTACAACGCGGTGGTCACCCACGGCGATTTCGTGGACGACACCATGTATGAGGGTCGCGGCGCGGGCGCCGGCCCCACGGCATCAGCGGTGGTAGCCGACATCGTGGACGTGGCGCGGGGATTCTCGGTCGCGACCTTCGGCATCCCGGTTGGAGCGTTGGCCGATGAGACACCAGCGCCCATCGAGCGCCACCGCGGCGCCTACTATATCCGGCTCATGGTGCGCGACGAGCCGGGCGTGATCGCCGAGATCACGGCCGTATTCCGCGACGAGGCGATTTCCATCGAATCCATGCTCCAGCGTGCGCGTTCGGAGACCGAGGCGGTACCGGTCGTGCTCAACACCCATGTGTGCGAGGAAGCCGCTATGCGGCGTACCCTCAAGCGCATCGAGGCATTGGATTCCGTTGTTGAACAGCCGACAATGATCAGAATCGAATCATTGGCCTAAAAGAGCCCGTGATCACGGCTCAAGAACGAAGATAAAGGGGGGTTTCATGACCAGCCGAAATGAGGCGGTGATGGACCGTAACATGGCGATCGAGGCCGTTCGCGTGACCGAAGCTGCGGCGATCGCCGCAGAGCGATGGGTCGGACGCGGCGACGAGCGTGAGGCGGACGCGGCGGCAGTCGATGCCATGCGTACGGCGCTCAACAAGCTCAACATCGATGGCTCCGTGGTGATCGGCGAGGGGGAGCGCGACGAGGCGCCGATGCTCTATATCGGCGAGAAAGTGGGCGCGGGCGGGCCTAAGATCGACATCGCGCTCGATCCCCTCGAGGGCACCACCATCACGGCGAAGGCCAACCAGAATGCCATGGCCGTGCTCGCGCTGGCGCCGGACGGGGATTTCCTGAACGCGCCCGACGTCTACATGGAAAAGATCGCCATCGGTGGCGGCTATCCGGACGGCATCATCGATATCGATGCGCCGCCGGCGGAGAACCTCAAGCGACTCGCCAAGGAAAGTGGCCGCGATATCGGGGATCTGACGGTGTGCATCCTCGACCGTCCACGCCATAAGGAGCTCATCGCGAATGTGCGCGATGCAGGTGCACGGATTTTTCTGATTTCCGACGGCGATATCTTCGGCGTTATGGCCACGTCCGACCCGGACAGCGGGATCGACATGTATCTCGGCAGCGGCGGCGCACCCGAGGGCGTTCTGGCGGCGGCGGCGCTTCAGAGCATCGGCGGGCAGATCCAGGGGAAGCTCCTGTTCCGCAACGACGACGAGATCGGCCGCGCCCGCAAGCTCGGTATCGAGGATCTCAACCGGGTTTACAGCCGCGACGATCTCGCCTCCGGTGACGTGATCTTCTGCGCGACCGGCGTGACCGACGGCGCCATGCTCAAGGGCGTCCGCAAGTTCCGCGGCGGCGCGGAGACCCACTCCATCGTGATGCGCTCGGTCACCGGCACCGTTCGCGAGGTGATTACCAGGCACAATTTGTCCCGCAAGCCAGGTTCCGAAGACTGACCCCGGGAATGACGGAGCCCGCACCGGTTTCGAGTACGGTATCCGACACGGACGTGCTGGTCGCGAAATCGGTCACGGGCCGCCGGTGGGTGTTGCGCGGCTCCGACGATCGTGCCGGTCTGGCCCTTGCCCAGCGGCTCGGGCTACCCGAGGTGGTAGGCCGGGTGATGGCGGCGCGCGGGATCGATCTCGATGCGGCCGAGGCGTTCCTCGAGCCGACCCTGCGCGACGCGCTGCCGAATCCGTCCAGCCTCGCCGGCATGGAGGAGGCTGCTGCGCGGCTTGTTCGCGCGATCGTGGACGGGGAGTCCATCGGCATCTTCGGTGACTACGACGTAGACGGCGCGACGTCCTCGGCGCTCCTCGCAAGGTTCCTCGCCGCCATCGGCGTGCCGGCGCGGGTCTATATTCCGGACCGCATCACCGAGGGCTATGGGCCAACGAGCCCGGCCATGCTGCGTCTGCGTGCCGAGGGAATCGGCCTCGTCGTGACGGTCGATTGCGGCACCACGGCCTTCGGGCCGCTCGAGGCGGCGGGCGAGGCCGGGCTCGATGTCATCGTCGTCGATCATCACGTGGCTGAACCGGCGCTGCCCCGCGCGGTCTCGGTCATCAATCCCAACCGGCTGGACGACACCAGCGGCCACGGGGCGCTGGCCGCCGTCGGCGTGTCGTTCCTGTTCGCCATCGCGACCAACCGGATGCTGCGCGACACCGGCTGGTATCAGACGTCGGGCCGCAAGGAGCCGGACCTGCTCGGTCTCCTAGACCTGGTCGCGCTGGGTACGGTCTGCGACGTGGTGCCGCTCGTGGGTCTCAACCGCGCGTTTGTCAGCCAGGGACTCAAGGTCATGGCACGGCGGCAGAACCCCGGCCTCGTCGCGCTCGCCGATGTGGCGCGGGTGGATTCACGGCTGACCGAGTATCATGCCGGCTTCCTGCTGGGACCGCGGGTCAATGCGGGCGGGCGCGTAGGAGAGGCGCCCATGGGGGCGCGACTGCTGATGACGCCCGATCCGGCCGAGGCGGCGGAGCTCGCCGAGCGGCTCGACCAGTGGAACACCGAGCGGCGCGAGATCGAGGCCATGGTGTTCGAAGCGGCCATGGCCCAGGCCGAGGCCGAAGCGGGCGACGCCGCCCTCTTAGTCGCGGCGGGCGATGGCTGGCATCCAGGCGTGATCGGCATCGTCGCGGGCCGGCTCAAGGAGCGCTTCAACCGCCCGGCTTTCGTTATCGGGTTTGACGGCGACACGGGCAAGGGCTCGGGACGGTCGGTCGAGGGGGTGGACCTCGGCAGCGCCGTGATCGCCGCACGCCAGGCAGGGCTCCTCGTGAACGGCGGTGGCCACAAGATGGCGGCGGGCCTCACCGTCGAACGATCAAAGCTTCCCGACGTGCAGCGTTTCCTAGACGAACGCGTCGCCGACGATGTAGCGCGGAACGCGGTGGTGCCGACCCTGCGCATCGATGGCGCGGTTGCCGTGAAGGGGGTGCAGCCCGAGTTCGTCGAATCGCTTCAGCGGCTTGCGCCGTTCGGTGCCGGCAACTCCGAGCCGCGTTTCATGCTTTCGTCGGTGCGCGTCGCCAAGGCCGACGTGGTGGGGGCAGGGCATGTGCGCTGCTTCCTGTCGGGGCCCGACGGTGGCCGGCTCAAGGCGATCGCCTTCCGCGCGGCGGGAGAGCCTCTGGGCGACACGCTTTTGCAGACCGACGGCCTCGCGCTTCAGCTCGCGGGCAAGCTCCGGCCGGACAACTGGCAGGGCCGGAACGACGTCCAGCTGATCATCGACGACGCGGCGGCCGTCTGACGGCCGGCGCGCTCGAAACATTCAGATGGTCGTATCCGAATCCGCCGATTGGCGTTACGCGGGCTTGATTTCACCGCGCCCAGTGGGTATTTCGATCGCTCGGAATATCGGCCCCAGCGTCCCCATCGTCTAGAGGCCTAGGACACCACCCTTTCAAGGTGGAGACACGGGTTCGAACCCCGTTGGGGACGCCATAAAATTTCCTATCAAATTTTCATTTGATTTCAGTGGCTTGGATTTCTTAACCATCGCCATTTTGACCAATTTTGCACATTTTGTGAGACAAAATGTGTGACGCCTCAAACCCCCTAAATTACCTCTGATCTGATCTACCTTCTGGCTCCATACCGGAGGGGGATCGGGATTTTTTAAAAGAGGTTGTATGCCCTCTCACGCTCATCTTTGATTTTTGTGATGGGATGCCCGTCATACAATGGCTGCCCCTGAACCGCCCCGAGTTTTCTAGACGCCCTCGGTTCTCGTGCTCTGCTGTCTTTCGTACTCGATGGGGGACAGCATCCCGTTCGTCGTGTGCTTGCGTTTCGGATTGTAGAACATCTCGATGTAGTCGAACACGTCCTACCTGGCCTCGTCTTGCGTCGTGCAGTTCCTTCGCCTATTCAGAATTTAAAATATTGACCCTACGGAACACTAATATGCGCGCATCAAAATGGTCTGGGATCGGTTTTCTTATCGTAGGAGGAGTGGCCGTTGCTGGCACCATAATTGGCCAACTCGGTGCAACTTCGGCAGTAACATACGCCTCAACGGGGAGTGGCGGTATTGAGACCGGCGTATTCCTGGGACTACTGATTTTATTCTCAGGAATTACTTCGGCGCGAGTTCATCGAATTACTGCTCGTTGGGGACGAATCAAGGTCTTTACCATCGCCCAATTTGGCGTTGTCGCCTCGTGGGCATCCGTAGGAATCGTAGAGAGCTTCACGGACGCAAGTATCGTCGTCTTATGGCTGGCCGCGCCTATTTTCGGTCTTTTCACGGGCATCACAGCAGTTTTAACACCTTTCATAGCCCGCTCATATCTTTACCAGTCGAATATCACGGATGCCGTAGCTCGACGCGGAGCTGTGGCTGGTGTGGCAGCTATGCTCGGTGCATCGTTGGGTGGATTCCTCATCCATGAAACCGACCCGGGTGTAGGCATTTTTGCAAATGCCGTTCTGACGATACCGTTAGCGATCTTTCTAATAGTGCGTCAGCCTTGCGCGGCTGACGAGGTTACGAAATCCTCTGTTCGATCTGCTAGGGTTCTCTTAGTCGCTCTCTGGTCCGATCCTCGCTTACGTCAACTCGCTTTGCTCACGGCATTGTGGAATATCTTAATTGTTCCTTTATTTAACATGGTGGTACCAATACTTAATGATCTCAAGCACTCACCCCTTCCTTCGGGCGCTGGCTTGATGATTGCTGGTATCGCTGCGGGCAGAATGTTCGTTCCCGTTTTCATCAAAAGGCTTCTCCGCTCGAACTCAGATTTTCGAGGGGCAATATGGGCAACGATCCTAGGGTCTGGACTAGCGCTTATTTTTGCCATTAGCACAGTGCTTCCAGTCTCGGGTTTTGATCTTATGATTTGGACACTAATCGGTTTTGTACTCGGCGCAAGTCGCTTCACCGCAAGGTCGTTGCTGACCGGAGCAGGAGCAAAATCAGATCCAGAAGGTGATGAAATCTCCGGCGTAGCCGCGTTAGCCCTTGTTATTACTCTAACTTTGCCTGTCGGGATTCTAATCTGGGGATTCGCCATTGAGTTCTTGTCGGCACCAGTTACTGTAGCTGCCGCAGCACTCGGAATGATGATGGTGTCGGTCAGGCTGGCCCGGCACTCAAACGCGAATGCGGACTCACTTCCGGGCGCTTCGACACCTCCGAAACCGGATAGCCCCGCTCGGTGATCTGCGCCACAGCATCCCGTTTGAAATCTTCGGTGAAATTACTTCCGCGCTTAGCGCTCAGAGTAAATGGATTAATCTCTTTATGAGGACGCACTATGTCGAAATACATCAGCACGGTCAGGTTTCTCGTGAAAGAAGGTTCGGTTGACGAATTCGTTGCACGTCACGTTGCAAACTTCCATGTGCCAGAAGTTACAACCTCTTACATCGTCAAAACTGGCGAGAGGACATTTGCATTTGTTGCTATTTTTGAAAGCGAACAACATCTCATAGATGCAAGGCCCCGGTTGATAGGGTCTCTCGATTCTGTTCGCGATTTACTCGAGGAAATTTCTCCCGAACTCGGTGTTACAGATCCAGTATCAGGTCCAGTTGTTTTCGAGCGTTAAATCACTGAAATCATGAGTCTGCTCCACCTTTGATAGTCATTTATTATGAATATCATGAAGAACCCCATCACCGTTTCAACGATTTCCGACCTCGCAGAATCCAAGATGAGCCATGGAACCCAATGTCTCGAGTGCAAACGGTAGGGAGAGATCATTCCCCAAGAATGGTTGGACGCAGGGAAACCTGATGGGAACTACGTCGAATAGAAGTTCAAATGCGGTCAGTGCGGTGGTCATACCCATAAGTTTCTCTGAAGACCGGAGAACTGATTGATTTCTGAGCAAGAATACCCTCGGAATCCGCGAGGGCATCGTTCGCGGCCTGACGGTGGCTAAACGGCAGAGGCGGCGCTTATTTTCGCGTGGGAGTCGACACCCGCCGTTCCCGGAAATAGTTTGCGTGAACAACAATTCGACATAGCTTTTGGGGGAACACCGACCATGCGCACGCCACGCCTCGACCGCGATCGCCAGCAGTGGATTTTCGACTATCTCGTCCAGGAGACCGGAAAGGTCTTCCACTGGGACGAGGAGGGTCGCCCGCTGCCCAAGTCCGTCAAGAGCCATGCCCAGATCTCAAAGCATCTCGGCCGCATCGGCCAGCGCCTCGAGCGGGTCGCCGCGGAGGAGGAAGCAGCCGGGCATTCAGCGACGGCGTTCGAGCTCTACTACCGGGCCTCCTCGACCTTCGCGCTCGCCCAGCATCCGGTGCTCGAGACCAATGACGAGAAGCGCTACCTGCACGGCCGCTGCATCGCTAACTACGAGAAGGTGATCGAGCACGCGCCTTATCCGATCGAGCGGCTCGAGGTGCCGTTCGAGGGGGGCGAGCTCCAGTGCAATTTCCACATGCTGCCGGGTAAGCCCAACGCGCCGCTGGTGATCTTCATCCCGGGCTGCGACATGACCAAGGAGAACTATCCCGACCCGCGTATAATGCAAGCGCATCTGCGCGGAATGCACATGCTGGTCATCGACGGCCCGGGGCAGGGCATGTCGAACCTACGCGGGCTCAAGCTGACCCCGACCAACTACGAGCGCGCGGTGCTGGCGATCGCCGAGCACATGGTCGAGCGCGAAGAGGTGGATGCCGAGAAGATCGTGGTCTACGCGCTCTCGATGGGCGCGCACTGGGGTCTCGAGGTCGCGGCCTCGGGCCATCCGCTGATCAAGGCGGTCGCAGCCCCGTGGACCTCCGCCCTCGACAAGTATTTCATCCTGGATACCTTCTCGCCCCGCTACAAGCAGCTCTTCGGCTACCTTATGGGTGCATCGAGCGAGGAGGAACTTGACGAGTGGGTCTCGCAGATGACCGTCGAGGGACGCGAGGCGGACATCAAGTGCCCGGTCCTCATGACCGTCGGCGAGTATGATTCCCGCAGCCCGGTCGAGCTGGTCTATGACTTCTACGATAAGATCAACGCGCCCAAGGAACTCTGGGTCTACGAGGACACCTATCACCAGGCCCGCATGTTCGGGGAAACCCAGGCGCGCCACGACCATCACATGATGTGCCACGACTGGCTGGTCGATGCGCTCGCCGGCAAGTACGGCGCCGGCCATGACCGCAAGATGTACCTGCGGACCGGTGGCGGCGGCCCAAACGGCACCCAGGGCGAGGGCCAGGACGCGCTCCACTGGTGGGAGTAGCTCGAACGTAAGCGCCTAGGCCGCGGTGGGGAGCCCAGCGAACACCGTCTCGCAGATTTTTCGTGCGCGGGCGGTCGCCTTGCGGATGTCCACGGCGAGCCCTTCCCGAAAGGCACGCAGCGCCGGGGTCTGGCGCACCTCGTGGGTGACTTAGCCGAAGGGACGATCCGGGCCGGGCAGCCGAAACGGAACGACGGCATGGCCGCCGGGGGCGAGCCGCCGGGCATCCAGATCGGGTTCTGGAACGAGGAAGAGCTTCGGGAGTTCGTCCGGAAGAGCGTCCACCCGCCGGTCAATCTCGACACCTATGCTTCCGCTAGTACGGAATCTTGGTCTCCGACACGACCCACGCCTCGAACGACTTGATGGTCTCCTCGCGGAGGAGTTGGGTCGTCGGGATCGCACGCTGGTCGATGGGCTTTGGAATCTCGGTGTAGAGAAAGTCGTCGTCGAAATCGATCGCCGCCGCGTCGGCCTTGGTGTTGCCGTAGAAGATGTGGTCGAGGCGGGCCCAGTAGATCGCGCTCAGGCACATGGGGCAGGGCTCGCAGCTCGTGTAAATCACGCAGCCATCGAGGTTGAAGGTCTCCAGCTTCGCGCACGCCTCGCGAATGGCGACGACCTCGGCATGGGCCGTTGGGTCGTTGCTGCTCGTGACCTGGTTCGTGCCCTCGCCGACGATCTCGCCATCGTGCACGATGACAGCGCCGAAGGGGCCGCCGGTGCCGTCGGCAACGTTTTTTTCGGCCAACGCGGCGGCGGCCCGCATGAATTTCTCGTGGTCCATTCTCGGTCGATCTCTTGTCGGCTTGTTGCAATTGTATCACGCGTCGACGGTCGCGTTTAGGGGTGCTCGTCAACGCTTGGCCGGCGCGATATTCTAGGATGTTTGGTCCGCGCACGGGGTGCGTGGATGTCAGGGCTTGGAGCGACGCGTGGGGATCAATTTCATCTTGAACGGTGAGGCGCGAACGGAGGACTCGGTATCTCCGACGCGCACTGTTCTCGAGTATCTGCGTGAGGATTGTGGGCTCACCGGGACGAAAGAGGGCTGCGCGGAGGGAGACTGCGGCGCCTGTTCGATCGTTATGGTCCGCAACGGCTCGGGCCGGGTCGAGGCTGTTAACTCATGCCTGTTTACCGTCGGCCAGCTCGACGGCGCGCGGGTCGCGACCGTCGAGGGATTGTCGGAAAAGCGCGGTGAGCTCGAAGCCGTACAATCGGCGATAGTCTCCGAGGACGGAACTCAGTGCGGGTTCTGCACCCCCGGTTTCGTGATTGCACTACATGCGTTGCGTCATAGCGGCGAGATCGTAACCGACGAGGTGATCCACGATGCCCTGGCCGGGAACCTCTGCCGCTGCACTGGATACAGGTCGATCGTGGCCGCCGCGCATGCGGCGACGTCGCAGCCCGTTGAACCATCAGCCATACTGGCGAACACCGCGCCGGCGGCGGGCGAAATCTACGAGGCGTCCGATCAGACGTTTCTCGCGCCGACGACCCTGGACGCGCTCGTCACCGCGCGCGCGGCGCACCCCGATGCACCTCTTCTCTCCGGCGGGACGGATCTGGGGCTCAGTTTCAGCAAGGACCGGAAGGCCTTCCCGGTCACGATCCACACGCAGAACGTGGCTGAACTGAAGCGGGTCGAAGAAGACGACACGCAGATTTCGCTCGGTGCCGCAGTGACCTACACCGAGGCCATGGACTGGATAGAGGAACTGTTTCCGTCCTTCGCCGCCCTCATCCACCGGATCGGCTCGCGCCAGATCCGCAACGTCGGCACGTTCGGCGGGAATATCGGCAACGCCTCGCCGATCGGCGACACGCCGCCCTGCCTGATCGCGCTCGACGCGATGCTGACCTTGCACGGACCGAAGGGTGCACGGGACATCCCGCTCGAATCCTTCTTCCTCGATTACCGCAAGACCGACCTGGCACCGGACGAGGTGATCGCGCGCATCTCGGTGCCAAAGCTCGGCGCGGACCAGGTCTTCCGGACCTATAAGGTTTCCAAGCGCTACGACCAGGACATCTCCGCCGTGGTTGGCGCGTTCCGCCTTACCATCGAGGACGGCACCGTGGCAGAGGCCCGGATCGCGTTCGGCGGCATGGCCGCGACGCCGAAGCGGGCACCAGCGTGCGAGGCCGCGCTAGTCGGCCAGCCCTGGGACGAGGAGACCGCGCGGCGCGCCGGCGCGGCGGTCGGGCAGGACTTCCAGCCAATCGACGATCACCGTGCGACCGCGAATTATCGTTTGCGCGTCGCCGCAAATCTGTTCGTGCGCCTCCATCGCGATCTCGAGGGCGCCGACGACATCGAGGTGACCGCGCTATGAACGCCGACGGCGACATCAGGGGTGCGGTTCATTCAAGCGTCCGCCACGACAGCGCCCGCGGCCATGTGACGGGGGCCGCGCGCTACATCGACGACATGCCGCTCCTGCCGGGCACCCAGGAGATCGTGCTTGTGACCTGTCCCCACGCCCATGCGCGGATCGTGTCGATCGATGCGCGCGCGGCGCGCGCGATGGACGGCGTGCGCGGCATCGCGATGGCCGCCGATATCCCCGGCCACAACGACATTGGTCCGATCTTCGAGAACGAGCCGGTGCTGGCCGAAGGGGTCGCGGAATATGCGGGAGCGCCCGTGGCGGCCGTCGCAGCCGACACCTATGACCAGGCCCGCGCCGCCGCCGCGGCGGTGAAGGTCGAATACGAGGAGCTGGTACCGGTCCTCGATATCGAGGATGCGCTCGAACGCGAGCAGTACACCTATCCGCCCCAGATCATGACCCATGGCGATCCGGCGACGGCGATCGCCGGTGCCGCGCACCGGATCGAGGGCGAGCTTCGCTGCGGCGGGCAGGACCATTTCTATCTCGAGAGCAACATCGCGCTCGCCGTCCCGCGCGACGATGGCGATCTCGATGTTTACAGCTCGACCCAGCATCCCAGCGAGGTGCAGCACGGGGTTGCGCACACGCTCGGGGTTCCGTCTAACGCGGTGACCGTCGAGGTGCGGCGCATGGGCGGTGGCTTTGGCGGCAAGGAGAGCCAGCCAACGATCATCGCCGCCATCGCGGCGCTAATGGCGGACATGACCGGCCGCCCCGCGAAGCTACGGCTGCGGCGCGACGACGACATGATCGTGACTGGCAAGCGCCACGACTTCCTGTTCCGCTACACGGCCGGCTTCGACGAGACGGGCCGGATCGCGGGCGTCGATATCCTGTTGGGTATGCGTTCCGGCAATGTTGCCGATCTGAGCCCCGGCGTTCTGGCCCGCGCGCTCTGCCACACGGATAACTGCTACCACCTGCCGAACGCCATCATCCGCGGCTATCCGTGCAAGACCAACACGGTCTCGAACACGGCCTTCCGCGGCTTCGGCGGTCCCCAGGGCATGATTGTTATCGAGGCGATGCTCGAACACATCGCCCACGAACTCGGCATGTCACTCGATGACATCCGGGCGGTCAATTACTACGGCACAGAGGATCGTAACGTGACGCCCTACCAGCAGACGGTGAAGGACAATATCATCGTTGAGCTCACCCACCGGCTACGCAAGGAGGCCGATTTCGATGCGACCTCGGCGGCGATCGACGCCTTCAACGCGTCCCACGAGACCCTGAAGAAGGGGCTCGCGCTTATGCCGGTCAAGTTCGGCATCTCGTTCAACACCCCCAAGCTCAACCAGGCCGGCGCGCTCGTGCATGTCTATGCCGACGGCAGCGTCCACCTGAACCATGGCGGCACCGAGATGGGTCAGGGGCTCTTCACCAAGGTGGCCCAGGTGGTCGCGTCGGTGTTCCAGATCGACTTTGACAATGTGAAGATCTCCGCCACCCGCACGGACAAGGTGCCGAACACCTCGGCGACGGCGGCTTCGGCCGGCTCGGACCTGAACGGCATGGCGGCCTTCAACGCCGCGACCACGATCAAGGAGCGGATGACCGAGGTCGCGGCGGAAATCTTCGACACCGCGCCCGACCGGATCGAGTTCCGCCAGAACCGCGTCTATGCCGAGAACGAGAGTCTGTCCTTCGGCGAACTCGCGGAGGAGACCTACAACCGGCGCATCCAGCTCTCGGCCGCCGGCTTCTATTCGACGCCGGGCCTGCACTGGGACGTCAAGTCCCTCGTCGGCAATCCCTTCTACTATTTCACTTACGGCGCTTCGGTCGCCGAGGTCGTGATCGACACGTTGACCGGCGAGAGCCGGGTTCTACGCGCCGACATCCTCCAGGATTGCGGGAGCTCGCTGAACCCCGCGGTGGACCTCGGCCAGATCGAGGGCGCGTTCGTCCAGGGGCAGGGCTGGCTGACTTCGGAGGAGCTCGTCTGGAACGACCGCGGACAGCTGCTGACCCACGGACCGTCCACCTACAAGATTCCGGGCAGCCGCGACGTGCCGCCGGAATTCAACGTCCACATTCTCGAGGACGCGCCCAACCTGGTGCCGACCGTGTTCCGGTCCAAGGCCGTGGGGGAGCCGCCGCTGATGCTGGCTATTTCCGTCTGGCTGGCGATCCGCGACGCCGTCTCGCGCATCGCCGGCCGCCGGCACCTGCCGAAGCTCGACGCGCCCGCGACGCCCGAGGCGATCCTCGCGGCGGTGGACGACATTCGCGCACGCGACGCCTGAATTTCTGCCCCTACGCGAACAAGTGTGATACGGAAGCGCGACCGCATTCCTGTCACAGCGCTACCGGTCCCGTCCGCATGTCCGATTCCGCCGAAAAAATCCGCAATATCGCGATCGTCGCCCATGTCGATCACGGCAAGACCACGCTGGTTGACCAGCTGCTCCGCCAGTCGGGTACACTCGCGACCCATGGCGAGGTGGCCGCGCGCGAGCGGGTGATGGACTCCAACGATCTCGAGCGCGAGCGCGGCATCACTATCCTTTCCAAGAACACTGCCATCGAGTGGCAGGACTGGAACATCAATATCGTCGATACGCCGGGCCATGCCGATTTCGGCGGCGAGGTCGAGCGGGTGCTTTCGATGGTGGATTCGGTGCTGCTGCTCGTCGATGCGGTCGAGGGGCCGATGCCCCAGACCGCTTTCGTCACCCGCAAGGCGCTCGAGGCTGGACTGCAGCCGGTGGTCGTCATCAACAAGGTGGATCGTGAAGGCGCCCGTCCCGACTGGGTCGTCGATCAGACCTTTGACCTGTTCGACCGGCTCGGCGCGAGCGACGAACAGCTCGATTTCACCACGGTCTTCGCGTCGGCCATTCAGGGTTGGGCGTCGGACAGTTCCGACACCGTCACCGACAACATGGACGTCCTCTTCCGGACCATTGTCGACCGGGTGGACCCGCCCGACGTGGACCGGGAAGGGCCGCTGCAACTCCAGGTCTCGGCGCTCGACTATTCCTCCTATGTGGGGGTGATCGGAATCGGCCGGATCGCGCGGGGGCGTGCGCGGCGCAACGCGTCGGTCACGGTGATCGGCGCGGACGGCGCGACCCGCCAGGGCCGGCTGCTCCAGGTTCTCGGCTTCCATGGACTCGACCGGGTCGAGCGCGAGGAGGCGGCCGCGGGTGACATCATTGCGTTTTCCGGGCTCGAGGAGCTCCACATCTCCGACACGCTGTGCGACCCCGACGCGGTGGAGGCGTTGCCGGCCCTAAGCGTCGATCAGCCAACGATCTCCATGACCTTCCAGGTCAACGATTCTCCCTTCGCCGGCCGGGACGGTAAGTATGTGACCAGCCGCAACCTGCGCGACCGTTTGCAGGAGGAACTGCTCCACAACGTCGCCCTGCGGGTCGAGGACACTGACAGCCCGGACCGGTTCAAGGTGTCGGGGCGCGGCGAGCTCCACCTGTCGATCCTGATCGAGAACATGCGCCGCGAGGGCTACGAGCTGGCGATCTCGCGCCCCGAGGTGATCCTCCAGGAGATCGATGGCGAGCCCCGCGAGCCCTGGGAGTCCCTGACCGTGGACGTCGAGGAGGAACATCAGGGCGCCGTCATGGAACTGCTCGGCACCCGCAAGGCGGAGCTCCGGGACATGGTGCCCGACGGCACGGGCCGCATGCGGCTCGACTACCTGGTGCCGACCCGGGGCCTGATCGGCATCCGTTCGACCTTCCTGACCCAGACGTCTGGAAGCGGGCTCATGTATCACGCCTTCGATCATTACGGCCCGCGGGTCGCGGGCGAGCTCGCCCAGCGCCAGCGTGGTGTGCTCGTCTCGACCGATACTGGCATGGCACGCGCCTATGCGCTGTTCAACCTACAGGAGCGGGGGCAGCTCATGATTGGCCACGGCACGGACGTTTATGAGGGCATGGTGATCGGCATTCACACCCGTGCCAACGACCTCATGGTCAACCCGCTCAAGGCCAAGCAGCTCACGAACATCCGCGCGGCCGGCACCGACGAGAACCTGATTCTCGTGCCGCCGGTACGGGTCACGCTTGAGTATGCGCTCGAGTTCATCGACGATGATGAGCTGGTGGAGGTGACGCCCGACGCGATCCGCATCCGCAAGAAGTTCCTGAAGGAACACGAGCGCAAGAAGGCGAGCCGCGCCGCGTAACGAAGGCCAGAATCAGGGGGCAGTCCCGCCGTTCCCCCCGGTATTAACGGCGAACGCGTCTGTCCGTGCGGCATACGAACGTACAAAAATCGAGCCAAAATCGAAGCTTGAGCAATAATTCTCTGAATTGAAACAAGAGACTGCTTGCTATCGCCGGGCATCCGGCCCATCTTCCCAGGAACGAAATCTGCTCTCTGACTTCGATTGAGCCGAATTCCGCGATAACCCTCGCGGCAATACGACCTCCGGATAAGCAGGCGAAGCTGGTCTCAACACGCAGACATGGTGTCTGCGTGATTTACGACGATTGGAAAAGTTTAAATGCCTACAGGTACCGTAAAATTCTTCAACACCACCCGTGGTTTTGGTTTCATCGCGCCGGACGACGGCGGCAAGGACGTGTTCGTGCACGTGACGGCCGTTGAGCAGGCCGGCATGGGAACCCTGACCGAGGGTCAGAAGGTCAACTTCCAGGTCCAGGACGACCAGCGCGGCCCCAAGGCCGTCGACCTGTCTGCCGCCTAAGTATCCGATGTTCCGGAGGGGCCGGGCGTAAGCCCGGTCCAGCCTCCGGCCATCCGTCGCACCGGCAGCTGCCGGGCCGTGTCCTTGCGTGACCTGTTGCAAGCGTCATAATTGGTCGCAGCAACGACGGAGAGTGCCATGAGCGAGGCAGCGGAATCCATCGAGGCGCCGATCGGTTATCTCGTCGACAACGGCGAGTTGCCGGTCTTCTTCCAGTCGAACGTAGCTGGTGAACGCACCAACTTCGAGGGCGAGCGCGAGTTCCGCACCATGCGGGTGAGCAATGCGCGTCTTCTGCCCAATGAATTCACCCTCGACCGCGAGGGGTTCGCCTTCGTCGCGCACGAGACCGCGGTTACGGACTTCCAGGATGACGACCAGCTCGTCCGGATATACAACGCCGAGGCCGAGGCGCTCGTTTGCGCCCACACCGGGGCGTCGCGCGCGCTCGTGTTCGATCACACCCGCCGCTCATCTTCCCAGGCGCTGCGCGAGGCCCATAATGCCCGCGATCCGGCCAACGCCGCCCACACCGACTATACGGACTGGTCCGCGCGCAAGCGGGTCGAGGACGTCATGGGCGACGAGGCCGAGGCGCTGCTCGCGAAGCGGTTCGCCATCGTCAATGTCTGGCGCTCGCGCGCCGGCGTGATCGAGGAGTGGCCGCTCGCCCTGTGTGCCTGGGACAGCGTCGACGACGCGCGCCTGCACACGGTTGAACGCCGCGCCTACAACCGAGTGGGCCAGACCCGCCACGCCTCCTACGATACGAGTAACGACTGGTACTATTTTCCGCGCATGACGCCCGGTGAGGCGATCCTGATCAAGAACTACGACACCGCAACAGACGGGAGCGCCCGCTATGCGTTGCACACGTCGTTCGACGATCCGACCGCACCGGCTGATGCTGCGCCGCGCGAAAGCCTCGAGACGCGGATCTTCGCCTTCTTCGACGAAGAGTGAACGCGATCGGAAGGCCGGTTCCCATTACAAAACGCTGTCGCGACCCCGGTGTTGCACTCGCACCCGAATCAGTGAGCGCAGTAGGCATTCCGCGAATGCCTCGAGATCATAAGGCTCGGACTGACCGGCGAACCGTTCAACTATGAGGGCGAGTATTTCCGGATCGGTCGCGCCCTCGAAATCCGGCCACGGCCAAGCGCGGAGCGCATTCACCTCTTTGGCGCCATCGGAAGTCCCGAGAGCGCGCGACTCACGGGCGAGATGGGCGTCTCTCCTCTCAACATCTGCCAGTTCCCGTTCCACACCCTGGAAAAGATCATGGCAAGCTGGAACGAGGGTGCGGACCTATCAGGCTTCCGGGACGCGGGCAGTCGGCCTGTCGTCGCGCACTGCATCATGGCCGAGACCGACGACGAAGCGTTCGAACTGACACGGACGCATCTGTCGGAGTTTTTCCTGCAGCAAAGCGATCACTACGAGGCGGATTCCACACTCTGGAACGGCATCAAGGGCTACGAGCAGTTCAAACGGTATTTCGGTAACCTGCTCGCACTGTCGAAGCCCGAGAATATCGACAAGTTCTCAGCCCACAATTTCGTCGGCAGTGCCGAGACCGTGGCCGGGCAGGTCGAACGCCTCCGCAACACCGGCTTCAACCACATCATGGTGTACCCTGCGACTGGGGGCATTCCGCGCGAGCTGCGCCACGACACGCTCAAGCTGTTCGCGGAAACGGTGGCGCCGCAATTCTCCTCGAAGTTCCGAGGCGCCACCGCTGCGCAGAGACCGCTAGTAGGGGGTCGCCTCGACTTGGCCGAGCGCATTGATGAGAACGGACTCGTTCGGTGCGGGCTTGTCGTTCACCCGGTCGAGACACCAGTCCGCCAGCATCGTGTACCAGTTTTCGCCCAGATAGGCGGCCGAGCCGCCGCCGATCGCGTGCCGTTCGCCTTCGTATAGGACCAGCTTTCGCGGCACGTTCAGCTTCTGCGCGAAGTCCTCCGAGCATTCGATCGGGCTGAGTTCCGTTTAGCTTCTGAGCGAAGTCCTCCGAGCATTCGATCGGGCTGAGTTCTTCGTCCTGGCCGGCCTGGATCAGGATCGGGCACTTGACCTGGTCAACGATGGGATCGAGCGAGAACTCGCTGATGAACTCGTCGAATGCGGCTTCGTCGTCATAATCGGCCATGAACATGAAGCGGAGCTTGTAGGTTGGCGCGGCCATGTTGAAGATCGTGTAACAGCCCGGCTCGTGACACACGAAAGAGAGTGCCGCACCCTTGACCTTGTCGCCGAGCTGCGCGGCGGCCTGTACGCCGAAAAAGGAGCCGAAGCTGATGCCGAAGATAACCAGCCGGTCCTTGTCGATATGCGGGTGCTGGATCAACCAGTCATAGACAGCCTGGGCGGCCTCCATGTGATTGTCCTTGGTCACATAGACACCGTTGACCGGACACTCACCCTGTCCCGGCCCGTCATAAACGAAGCTCGCCATGCCGCGCTCGAGCATCTTGTCGCCGTACATCGAGCACATGATCTCCTTCGAACCGTCCATGCCGTCGATGCCGATGGCACAGGGAAATTTCTCGCCCGGCGCGGGCTCATGGGGCAGGGCCAGGTATCCCGGAAGGACTCCGTCGCCGAAGGGAATCTCCACGCGTTCGATAGGTCGCGGGGCGTGCTCGATATACTTGTCGTAGCAGTCGACCATGCGCTGGTTGTAGTTCTTGTGCAGGTCGTTCGCCTCGAAGATGGGCCAGCGTGCCGCGGAGTAGAGGAGCGAGGCGATGAAGTAGCTCTCGCGCGCCGAAACGAACCGCTCCTCGGCCTCGAAAGCCTTAGCCTTGATCTCGCGCCGCTTCGCCGCGCCGGCGAACTCCCGGTGCATGTCGGCGAATTTCTTAGTGCGCATTCCCACAGTGCGGAAGTCACCGACCGCATCGGGGCCGCACGGATACATGGTGTAGCCGAGCCGAGGCTGATCCCATTCCATGCCGACCGTTGAAATGATCGCATCCAGAATCCAGCGCTGTTCCGCATAGCGCTTCATCTTCTGTTCCGTGAATGCCCGCATCATGGTGTTTCTCCCCCAACTGACGTTTGTTGATTATCAGAGAGTCAATCTCACCACAGCGCCGCCCGATTGTCTCTGCGAAACGCGTTCCGCGCGTAACTCGCCCGTGGAGGGGAGATCTGCCCGCGTTTGTCGATAAGACGATCAGTGTCTTGGTGGAACGGGTGCCCGAACTCAAGGCGGTCGGGCGCTAGCCGGCCGGTCCCGCAGCCGTCATATGGGAATAAGCTCGGGCATTATATCCTCGATCGCGTCGCTCACGATTCCCGCCGCGGTCTCCGCCAGAAACCGAATATCATCACGGTCGCTCGCCAGGCTCGAGAGCCAGTGCAGGTGGGCGAGGGCGTAGCCGTCGCTGGCGTTGGCCCAGATGTCGTCGGGCTCGAGGTCTTCATCGTTCAGGTCGCACACCCGCATGGCAAACGGCGGGGGGCCCAGATGTGCGATCCAGGGCATGGTGTCTGTGTCGCCGCTCTCGCTGTCGTGAAACACGCCGGTGACGAAGCCAACCGGTACGTCCTCCGGCTGGAGTTCGGCCGATGATGGATTGAAGGGCCGGTCGGCGAGGGCGAGCAGGCGGGCGATCTCGCTGTCTTGCACCGTCTCGATTGCCATCGCGACTAGTTGGGCGACCTCGCTCGGGATGGCGGGGCGGGGCTCGACGAAGATCAGGTTCCCGACGGCGTAGTGCGTGTCGTCCTCGAGCGGGAAGTAGAGATCGTTCAAGTCACCCGTCGGCAGCAGATCCTCGGGTCGATGAATGACCCGAAGGAAGAAGGTGGGTTCCTCGATATGTATGAGCCAGATGTCATCGCCGTCCTCGGCGAACTCGGGCCATCCGAACAGTCGTCCGACAATGAAATGCGCCATGGGTTCTGGGTGCCAGACGCCCCGGTTAGATGCAAGCGAAACAGGACTTGCGGCGGGGCGGGCGATCGGAGAAATTGACGAAAACGGGAGAGAAAATCATGAAAGCGCAAGTTCTGTACAAGGCTGGTGTTCCGTTCAGCCTGGAGGACGTGCCCGATCCTAAGCCCGGTCCGGGCGAAGCGGTGGCCCGGGTCCTGGCCTGCGGGGCGGGACTGACGATCCACCATGTTCGTGCGGGACGCGCGGCGGCAGAGTTCCCGATCATCATCGGCCATGAGATTACCGGCGAGATTCTCGAGGTGGGCAAAGGCGGCGACACGGGCGGCCTGCAGGTCGGCGACGCGGTGACGTCGTACTTCTATCTAACCGAGGGCGAGGACAAGTGGACGCGGCTCGGCCATGACCCGATTTCGACGGCGAATACCGGTTATATCGGGCGCCAGATCGACGGCGGCTATGCGGAGTTCATTAAGCTCCCGGTTCGCAACTTCATTAAGCTACCCGAGGGTCTGGACTGGAAGGGCAAGCCCGCCGATGTGGGCGTGATCACCGACGCAATCGCCACGCCCTACAAGGTTCTCGAACGGGCGCGCGTCGCGCCGACGGACACGGTCGCGGTGTTCGGCGCGGGCGGCGGCCTTGGCGTGCACCAGATCATGATGGCGAAATGGGCCCACGCCCGCGTCATCGCGGTCGACGTGATGGCCGACAAGCTCCAGGTCTGCAAGGACCTGGGTGCGGATATGGTTGTCGATGCGTCCAACGACCGGGTGGTCGAGGAAATCCTCGACCTGACCGGCGGCGCGGGCGTCGATGTCGCTATCGACTATGTCTCGACCCAGTCCACCGCCGAACAGGCGGTCGGCAGTCTCGGCATTCGCGGACGCTTCGTCACCCTCGGTGGCGCGGGGCAGCCCTTCACGGCGCCGGCGCCGGCGATGCTCGCCAAGGAGCTCGAGCTTATGGGAAGCCGCTACTGCACGCGCCAGCAGGTCGTTGAGTCGCTCGAGCTGTGCGCGCGGGGCGACGTCTGGCCGATGGTTACAGAGACCTATCCGCTGGCCGAGGCCGAGACGGTGCACGCCCGGCTCGACCAGGGACTGGTCACCGGGCGCGCGGCGCTCGTCATGGAGTAATCAGTCGGCTCCTGGTCAGTCGGCTTTGACCGGGTTGGTCAGGATTCCGACCTTCGAGACCTCGACCTCGATGGTATCGCCGTCCTTCATCCACAAGGGCGGTGTACGGCCGAGGCCGGCACCGCTCGGTGTGCCCGTGGCGATGACGTCGCCGGGCACGAGCTCCGTGAAGCTCGAAATGTAGGCGATCAGCTTGGGGATCGAGAAGATCAGGTCGTCGATGCCGGTGTGTTGCACCACCTCGCCGTTGAGACGCGTTTCCAGCGTCAGGTCGGCGGGTTCGGGAATCTCGTCCGCCGTCACCATGCAGGGCCCGAAGGCACCTGACTGGAAGAAGTTCTTGCCCGGCATGTACTGGGAAGAGTGCCGCTGATAGTCGCGCAGCGTTGCGTCGTTGTAGATCGAGTAGCCGCCGACATAGCTCAGCGCATCGGCCTCGGAGACCCGGCGCGCGGGCTTGCCGATGATCGCGGCCAGTTCGCCCTCATAGTCGAACTTCTCGGATTCCCGCGGCAGCAGGATCGGGTGTTCATGGGGCACATGGCTGTTCGACCAGCGCGCGAAGAGGGTCGGGTGGTCGGGCAGCTCGATCCCGGCCTCCTTGGCATGTTCGCGATAGTTCCAGCCGACGCAGATGATCTTGTCCGGGTTGCGGATCGGTTCCAGCAGCGTGATATCCGATGCGGGGAAGTCCGAAGCTTTTCCGGAATTGTCGCCGAAACCGGTGTTCAGATAGTCGGCGACCTTCGCCTTGGCTGCGTCGTCCGCCGCCATGTACTCGCGCAGGCCGGGAAGCGTTGTTCCGAACTCCGCGCCGAGGTCGATCACCCCGCCGTCCGGCCCGTAGGTGCCCCAGGACTCGCGATTGACCACTCGAAAACTGATGAACTTCACGGCATCCCCCGTTTGCTTGTCTGTCTCGTATTTCTAGCTGTTCGCGGCGTCGCGCAACATGTTGCGCGCGATCACGATTTGTTGGATTTGCGATGTGCCCTCATAGATACGCAATAACCGCACGTCGCGATAGAAGCGTTCGATGGGATATTCGGCCATGTAGCCGGCGCCGCCGAAGATCTGCACCGCCCGGTCGGCGACCCGCCCGACCATCTCGGTACAGTAGAGCTTGCAGCACGCCGCCTCGGTGACGATGGACTCGCCCGCATCGAAACGCCGCGCGGCATCCTCGACCATCGTCCGCCCGGCATAGGCCTCGGTCCGGCTGTCGGCGAGCATCGCCTGGACGAGCTGGAATTCGCCGATCGTCTTGCCGAACTGGCGGCGTTCGTTCGCGTAGCGCACGCATTCGTCGATCAACCGCTCGGCGATCCCGTTGGCGATGGCGCCCATGTGCAGCCGGCCCCGGTCGAGCACCTTCATCGCGGTTTTGAAGCCCTGGCCCTCGACGCCGCCGATCAGGTTCTCGGCCGGGACCCGGCAGTCCTCGAACACCACGTCGGCGGTGTGGGCGCCCTGCTGGCCCATCTTCCGGTCGTGGGGCCCGACGCTGAGGCCGGGGCTGTCACGCTCGACGATGAAGGCCGACACCCCGCGCGCGCCCGGTTCGTCGGGATCCGTGCGCGCCATGACGGTGAAGATGCCCGCATGCGGCGCGTTGGTGATGTAGCGCTTGGTACCGTTCAGGACATAGGTATCGCCGTCGCGCCGTGCCGAGGTGCGGAGTGAGCCCGCGTCGGAGCCCGCCTCGGGTTCCGTCAGGGCGAAGGAGGCGATGATCTCGCCACTTGCCAGCCGTGGCAGCCAGTGGGCCTTCTGTGCGTCGGTGCCGTCGATAACGATCCCCTGAGAGCCGATCCCGACATTGGTGCCGAACACGGAGCGGAAGGCCGGTGACGTCCAGCCGAGTTCCTGGACCACGCGGACCTCGTCGCTGACCGAGAGCCCGAGCCCGCCATGTTCCTCCGGGATCGACAGCCCGAACAGGCCCAGGTCGCGCATCTCCGCGATCACTTCGGGCGGAACGGCGTCGTTTTCGGCCACCTCGGCCTCCAGCGGCACTAGCCGCTCGCGCACATAGCGCCGCACCGTGTCGAGTAGCTGGTCGAGGGTCTCCGGATCGAGGGCCATCGGTCTTGTCCTTCCGGTTGCGGAGGTTCGGTTATATCCGTGCATCGGCGTGGGGGCCATGCGTGCGCGGCAACATAATGCACCGAGGCTGTGCCGCGGCACCGCGTCTGCTAGTATCCGGCAACCATGAAAACAGCGAGGACTGATCGATGTCCGAAGCCTATGCGCAGGTCCCGGAGCCCAACGACACCCCGAGCCCGGCCTATTTCGCCCACATCGTGCTGTACACGAAGAACCGGCCGGAGATGGTGGACTGGTACTGCAAGGTGCTGGGTGCTCGGATCACGGCAGATTCAAAGGGTTTGTCGTTCCTGACCTACGATGATGAGCATCACCGCGTCGCGATCATCCAGCGCGATGACCTGGCGGACCCGGTGCCGAACTCGCTCGGCATGGCGCACTTCGCCTACACCTATCATTCGCTTGGCGACCTGATCGCGGTCTTCGAGCGGCTCCGGGATTTCGACATCATGCCCTATCGGCAGATCAATCACGGTCCCACGACATCGCTCTACTACCACGACCCCGATGGCAATGCCGTCGAGCTCCAGACCGACAATTTCGAGAGTGTTGCGGCCCTGAACGAGTGGTTCGCGACGGGTGCGTTCGATCGAGAGCCGATCGGTGTCGAGATCGACATGGCCGATCTTGCGGCGCGGTTCCACGACGGTGAGCCGGAATCCGAACTCAAGAAACCCCTGCAGGACTAGCGCGGCCCGCGCCGCACCGGGAGAGAACGATGGGAATGCTGCTCGACGGCAAGTGGCTCGACAATGACGCCACGGCGCGCGAGGTCGCGAAAGACGGAAAGTTCAACCGCTCGGAAAGCCAGTTTCGAAGCTGGGTGACCGCAGACGGAAGCGCCGGTCCGACCGGCGAGGCGGGTTTCGCCGCAGAACCCGGGCGCTATCATCTGTATCTGGCGCATACCTGTCCGTGGGCCCATCGCGCGCTGATCTTCCGCACGATCAAGGGGCTCGACAGCGCGATCACCGTTTCCATGGCCCAGCCCGGCCGGCACAGCCAGGGCTGGACCTACGCCGACAATCCCGACTTTCCCGACTGCGTGCCCGACCATGTGAACGGTTTCGAGCATCTGCACCAGGCCTATACGGCGTCCAAGGGCGACTACACGGGCAAGGTCACGGTGCCGACGCTCTGGGACAAGCAGACCAACCAGGTGGTGAACAACGAATCCTCCGAGATCATTCGGATGTTCAACACCGCGTTCGACGCGTTCACCAACGCGATGGAGGACTACTACCCGGCCGATCTGCGCGAGGAGATCGATGCGATCAACGAGGTCGTCTATCACACCGTCAACAACGGCGTTTATCGTGCCGGCTTTGCATCGTCCCAGGAGGCGTACGAGGAGGCGGTCGTCGCGCTGTTCGAAACCCTCGACGATCTCGAGGATCGGCTCGGCAAACAACGCTACCTCGTCGGCGACCGGCTGACCGAGGCGGACTGGCGCCTGTGGGTGACCCTGATCCGCTTCGATGCCTGCTATGTTGGCGCGTTCAAGTGCAACATCCGGCGGATTGCCGACTATCCGAACCTCACCAATTACACCCGCGAGCTCTACCAGATTCCGGGCATCGCCGAGACGTTCAGCTTCGACTACGCCAAGATCAACTACTACGGCATCGAGCGGGTGAACCCGAACGGCATCATCCCGGTCGGTCCCGAGGATCAGGAAGGCCACTACAGTGCGCCGCACGACCGGGATCGTTTCCCGGCCGCGAAATAGGAGGTACGCGATGATCGACAAGGAACTCCACGAGAAGGGTGCGAAGATCCGGCGCGAGGTCATGGGCGACGAGCGCGTCGACGCCTCCATGGCGAACCTCGACGACTTCAATCGCGACTTCATGGAACAGTTCATCACCGAGATGGGCTGGGGTGCGGTGTGGGGCCGGGACGGGCTCACGCGCCAGCAGCGCAGCCTGCTCAACCTCGGAATGCTTGCCGCGCTCGGCCGCATGAACGAGTTCGAGGGCCATTTCCGCGGCGCCATCAACAATGGCCTGACCCGCGAGGAACTCCGCGAGGCGCTTCTGCAGATCACCATGTATTGCGGTGCGCCGGCGGGGATGGAAGCATTTCGCGCGGCCCAGAAGGTCCTGGCCGAGGAAGACGCTAAGGGCTAGCGCGGTTCGGCGGCACCGGGTGCGCCGGAGCCAGCGCTGCGCGCTACAGGATCTCGTACACCTTGTAGGTAGGCCCCTCGGGGAATCGGTGCCCCGTGGCGACGGCAACGATCCGGTTGAGCCAGTCATACTTGTCCGAGCCGGTCTCGAACCACGGCGTGTTGCGGAAATAGTACTCCGACGGGTCCACGGGTTCGCCCTTCGCCAGCCGGTCGAGGACCTCCTGGGGGCCGTGTCGCACGCCCCGATAGGTCATGAAGATGTGATGGTCGTCGTCCGTGACCAGCGTCAGGCGGACATCCATCTGCCAGGTGCCGTCGTTGCGGATCAGGATCCAGTCGCCGGCCGGAATCGGGGCGACCGTGCCCCTCATCTTCGGCCCCTCGAACGTACCGCCGTTGATGCCCGCGATGATGCGCGTCCCGTAGGGGGTGTTCTCCAGTACAGTCGGCGTGGCCACATCGAAACTTGCGGTGAAGAGATGCTCGCCCCGCAGGTCGGGGAGTTCGATATCTGTCATGGGTAAATCCGTCGAATGGGGTGTGTCGGCTTCAGCTTCGCCAGATCGGTTCAGGTAAATGCCTTGAACGTAATCGTGGTGAAGGTGTCGGCGACGCCCGGCAGGGTCTGGATGTTACTGGTGACGAAATGGCCGATATCCGTATCGTCGGCCAGGTAGCACTTCATCAGCAGGTCGAACTGGCCCGAGGTGGAATAGACCTCCGAGACCTGATCGATGTTCAGCGCGGCCTCGTCGGCGACGTCATAGGCCCGGCCGAGTTAGCATTTCACCTGCACGAAAATGGTCTGCATCACACACTCATCCGTTGCGGGGGCGTGGCGAAAGTCTAGCGCAAAAGGAATGCCGGGGTTTCATCTTTCCCGAAGGCCGAGCCGTCGTCATCGTCGCCGTCATTGTGCTGGCGCGGTTTCTTCGCGGGCGCGTCGCGCGATGTGTCGCTGCGGATGGGTTCGCGCGGTTCTTTCCTGGCGCGCGGTTTCCTGGCCTCGCGCGGCTGGCGTTCCTCGGCGTCGCTCCTGGTCTCGGGGTTCGCGTCGCTTTCGCTTTCGGGCTTCTTGCGGCTGCGTCGGCGCCGGCGCGGTGCCTCCTCGGTGTCCTGCGCGCTCTCCGCCTGCTTGGTGTCCGCCGGTTCCGCGTCGTCGTCCGAGCCCTTGCTGCCGCCGATCGGCGGGATGGGCTTGCCGAGCAACCGCTCGACACCGCCGAGGAACTTGGCGTCATCGCGGGTCGCGAGCGTATAGGCATGGCCCTCGTTGCCCGCCCGGCCGGTGCGGCCGATCCGGTGGATGTAGTCCTCGGCGTGCATCGGCACGTCGAAGTTGAACACGTGGCTCATGTTGGGAATGTCGAGACCGCGCGCGGCCACGTCGCTCGCCACGAGGAGCTCGATCTCGCCGTCGCGGAACTTCGCGAGCGTTTCCATGCGCGCACTCTGATGCATGTCGCCATGCAGGCCGGCGGCGTTGAAGCCGTGGGAGCGCAGGGATTTTTCGAGGGTCGAGACATCGCGCTTGCGGTTGCAGAACACGATCGCGTTCTTGACGTCGCTTTCGCGGATCAGCTTGCGCAGGGCAGCCCGCTTCTCCTTGAAGCCGCCGCTGACGCGCAGCAGGCCCTGGGTGACGGTTTCCGCCGCCGACGCCTGGGGCGCCACCTGCACGGTGCGCGGGTTCATCATGTAGGAATCGGTCAGCCGCTTGATTTCGGACGGCATCGTCGCCGAGAACATTGCGGTCTGGCGGATTTGCGGAAGCAGCTTGATGATCCGCTCGACGTCGGGAATGAACCCCATGTCGAGCATGCGGTCGGCCTCGTCCACGACGAGGACCTTGATGTCGGCCAGCAGGACCTTGCCGCGCTCGAAATGGTCGAGCAGGCGGCCCGGCGTCGCAATCAGCACATCAACGCCGCGGTCGAGCTTGTCTTCCTGGTCGGAGAAGGACACGCCGCCGATTAGTAGCGCCATGCTGAGCTTGTGGTTCTTGCCGTAGATCTCGAAGTTCTCTGCGACCTGGGCCGCCAGTTCGCGGGTCGGCTCGAGGATCAGGCTGCGCGGCATCCGCGCCCGGGCCCGGCCGGTGGAGAGAATCTCGATCATCGGCAGGGTGAAGCTGGCGGTCTTGCCGGTGCCCGTCTGGGCGATGCCGATGATGTCCCGCCCCATCAGGAGGTGGGGGATCGCCTCCGCCTGGATCGGCGTCGGGTTCTCGTATCCTGCGCCGCCAATGGCGCTCAACAGCGGGTCGCTGAGACCCATTTCCTCAAATTGCATATCGCTCGTCTGCGTTGAAATCGCGCTCGGGCGCGTATGGGGCGGAAAATGGCCGCGAAGTGCCGGAAAGTCCAGTGATTCCATAGGGGATTGCATGGATTGTCGGATTCTGGAAGAAGGACGCGATGGACGAAAACCCGAGCGATCCGGACGCAATCGTCGCCGACGCGCGCGCGCGGCACCGCGCCGGCGACCTCGACGCGGCCGCCCGGCTGTACGATTCCGTCCTCGCTCGTGCGCCCGATCACGCCGAGGCGCTCCAGCTCAAGGGTATTCTCCTGGCCCAGACCGGCGATCCGGCGGCGGGTCTCGAACTGCTTTCCCGGGCCGCCGAACTGGCACCCGAAAGCGGCCCGATCCGGGCGAACCTCGCCAAGCTGCGCCTCGATCTCGGGGAAATCGACGCCGCCGTCGCGGACTACGAGGCGGCGGTCGATCTAGATCCCGGCAACGCGGACCTCCTGTTCAATCTCGGCGGGGCGCTGGCACTTGCCGGCCGGCGGGACGAGGCGATCGCCCGGCTCGAGAGCGTCCGGGACGTCGGCAATCCGCATGTGCTGGCCAATCTTGGCAACCTCTACCGGCAGGTGGGGCGGCTGGACGAGTCCCGGGATACCCTGGAGGCCGCCGTCGCCGCGGCGCCGGACGATCCCGAGACCCAGCACAGCCTCGGGGCGACCCTGTCGGCGCTTCGGGACTATGCCGGCGCGTCGGAACGCTACCGCGCGGCGCTCAAGCGTGATCCAGGCTTCGTACGTGCGGCGGCCCAGCTCTTCTATGCCGCGCTCCACGCCTGCGACTGGGAGGATTACCCGAAGCTGGTCGAGAACTTCCGGCGGCTCGTCGGCGCGGAATCCGGTCTCCTGTCCGAGCTCTCGCCGCTGGTCGCGCTGTTTCTACCCTTTGAACAGGACGCGCTGAACCGGGTGAGCGCGGCCCGCGTGCAAACCCTCTCTTCGGGCATCGCGGCACCGGTGCCGGCTTCCGCCGCGCGTGAGCGTCTGCGGGTCGGTTATCTCTCAGCCGACCTTGGCAGCCATCCCGTGGGACGCCTGCTTGCCGATCTTCTGCCGCGCCACGATCCCGACGGCTTCGACGTTACCGCCTTCACGCTCGCTGGCCTGGACGGCAGCGATGCCCAGCAGGCGATATATGCAGGCATGGCCCGGGTCGAGGACGTCTCGCACTGCTCACCCGCCGCGGCGGCCCGACGCATCGGCGAAGCCGGCATCGATATCCTCGTCGATCTCGGCGGCTTCACCCTCGGCGCGCGGCCCGAGATTCTTGCGGCGCGTCCAGCACCGTTACAGGTCGGCTGGCTCGGCTACTGCGGGTCCATGGGGGGGCTCAACGACGTGCTGCTGGCCGACCGCGATGTGCTGCCGCCCGAGGCCGCACATCTGTTCCCCGAGGCGGTGGCGCATCTGCCCGGGACCTTCATGCCCCTCAACAGGTTCGACCGAGCGGCCGTGGACGCGGGCACCCGTGCGGACCATGGCCTGCCGGACAATGGTTTCGTTTTCTGCGCCTTCAACGCCCCGACCAAGATCGACCCCGAGACCTTCGCCGCGTGGATGACGATCCTCGAACGCGTCGAAGGGTCGGTCCTCTGGCTGCGCGAACATGCGCCGGAGACGACAGAGAACCTTCGCGCGGCGGCCGGCGCGGCCGGGATCGACCCGTTACGGCTGGTCCTCGCGCCGACAGCACCGGCCATGGCCGATCACCTCGCGCGCCATCGCCATGCCGATCTGTTCCTGGACAGCTTCGTGTACGGTGCCCATTCGACCGCCGCGGATGCGATTTCCCAGGGCTTGCCGGTGCTGACCCGCATCGGCGCTGCCATGCCCGCACGTGTCGGCGCGAGCCTGTGCCGGGCCTACGGGCTTGCCGACCTGGTTGCGGACACGACGGAATCCTATGTGGAGAGCGCGGTGGCGTCGGCGTCCGGGGTGAACCATCGGGACACGCTCAACGCGGCGCTGGAAATCGTGGATACCGGCGACGGGTTCGCGCGCAAGCTCGAGAATGCCTACCGCGGGCTTTGGCGCGCGCGAAACGATGGCCCCCTGGCCCCGGGCACGCTCGTTTCGCTGGAGGGCGACGCATGACCGCCGCTCCCGAGCGTCAGAACCTCGTGATGATTCCGGGCCTGCTCTGCGATGCGCGCCTGTGGGCCCATCAGAGCGAACATCTGTCGGATATCGCGGATTGCAGCGTCGCGGACATCACCGGCGCGGAGTCCGTTGACGCGCTCGCCGACCGGGTGCTGGCCGCCGCGCTCGAGCGTTTTGCGCTCGCAGGGCTCTCCATGGGCGGCTATGTGGCCCACGCGATCATGCGCCGCGCGCCCGGCCGGGTGACCCGGCTCGCCCTGATCGACACCTCGGCCCGGGCCGACACCGAAGACCAGCTTGTGCGCCGCAAACAGCTCATCGACATGACGCGGTTCGGTAAGTTCAAGGGGTAACGGACAGGCTGCTGCCCATCCTCGTCCACGCGGACCGGCTCGTCGAAACAAAGCTTACAGAAGATATCAAAAAGATGTCACAAAACATTGTTTCTGAAGCATTTACATGACAGCAGAATGCCATCATGGGCCGTCCCGACAGCCGCCCGTTCCTGATCGAGCACGGGGTGCCGACACTTGTCATTTGCGGCCGCCTGGACGCGCTGACGCCGCTCGACCTTTCAGAGGAAATGGCCGCGGGCATTCCCGGCGCGCGCCTCGCCGTGATCGAGGATTGCGGGCACCTCTCCACGATGGAGTGGCCCCAGGCGGCCACGGCGCTCATGCGTCAGTGGCTGCTCTACGGGTAGGTTTGCCGGATCAGGTCGCGGGCAGGGGCGGCTCGCCGGCCGACTGGTCGTTCGGGTTACGGCTCGGGAACAGCGATGCGGTGAGCTGGAAGATCATGTCGCCGAACGTCTTGCTGCCCGTGCCGCCGACATCCCCGGCGCGCGCGATCGCGTGGCTCAGGTAGGATTCCTTCGAGCAGAAGGCGGCCATCAGGGTCACCCGGCCGTCCGTCGGTGATGCCGTCTTCACGTCCGTGGCCTCGCACAGCTTTCCGGGATCGCGGAGTCCGTCGGGGTTGAAGGCCATCACCACCCGAAAGGGCCGGCTGGTGTCCGGATTCGCGGGGTCGAGGGCGAAATTCAGCGGCACGCCGAAGTTGGTGTCCTGCATGGCCGCGATCACCGCGCCCTCGAGTTCCGCCTGGGGCGTGTCGAAGGGGTTGCCGAGGACGACGGCCCGCATCTGGCGGTCGCCGCCGCCGGCCGCGGCGGCCTCGAACGGGTTGTACTGGTTTGCATGATCCACGCGGGACACGGTGACGCCGGTGCAGGCGGCGAGCGCGGCGGTCGCCGCGAGGAGGGCGGCGATTTTCGGATTCAAGAGCTTGCGGGACATGGTCGAAACTCCGGTGCCTGTTGTCGGTCGGTGACGGTCGGTCATGGCCGGGCAAGCGGCGAACGCGTTGTTTGCACGTTCCTATGTAGTGTCGGTCGGGAGTTTGGCCAAATTGCGGCCGGGCACGTTTCCGTGACGGGTCAGACGTCGAGCTCGGCGACGAACTTCGCGTTGTCCTGGATGAAGCGGAAGCGCAGCTCCGCCTTGCGGCCCATCAGCTGCTCGACCAGCTGGGCGGTGGCCTTGGCCTCCCGCGCCCGGGACTTGTCCGCGTCGGTTGCGCTCGGCAGTGCCACCTCGATGAGCTGGCGCTTCTCCGGGTCCATGGTCGTCTCGCGCAGCTGGCCCGGGGGCATCTCGCCCAGTCCCTTGAACCGGCTGATCTCGACCTTGCCCGATCCTGTGAAGTGCTCCGCCATCAGCCGTTCCCGGTCCGCGTCGTCGAGGGCATAGACCACGTCGCCGCCGCGCGCGAGGCGGTAGAGCGGCGGAACGGCGAGGAACAGGTGACCGTGGGTCACGAGCTCGGGCATCTCGCGATAGAAGAAGGTCATCAGGAGCGATGCGATATGGGCGCCGTCGACGTCGGCGTCGGTCATGATCACGACGCGCTCGTAGCGCAGCTTCGACAGATCGAAGGTCTTGCCCGAGCCGCAGCCCAGTGCCTGGATCAGGTCGCTCAGCTCCTGGTTCCCGCGCAGCTTGTCGGCGGACGCGCTTGCGACGTTCAGGATCTTGCCGCGCAGGGGCAGGATCGCCTGGGTCTCGCGGTTGCGGGCCTGCTTCGCCGAGCCGCCCGCGCTGTCGCCCTCGACGAGGAAGATCTCCGTGCCCTCGGCGCTGTTGCGCGTGCAATCGGCGAGCTTGCCGGGCAGGCGCGACTTGCGGCCCGCCGTCTTGCGCTTGAGCGCCCGGTCCTCGCGGCGGCGCTTGCGCTCCTCGGCCCGCTCGATCGCCCATTCCAGCAGCGCGTCGGCGTTCTGCCGGTCGTTCGACAGGTGATGGTCGAAATGGTCCTTGATCTGCGCCTCGACGATCCGCGCCGCGTCGGGCATCGAGAGCTTTTCCTTGGTCTGGCCCTGGAACTGGGGCTCGGCGATGAAAAGCGAGAGCACGATGGCGGCGCCGTCGGCGATGTCGTCGGCGGTCAGCTGGCCCGCCTTGCGGTTGTTGGTGAGCTCGCCATAGCCCTTGAGGCCGCGGGTGAGTGCGCCGCGGATGCCCGCCACATGGCTGCCGCCCTCGGGCGTCGGCACCGTGTTGCAGTAGGAACTGACGAAGCCCTCCGCGTCGGCAGGCCAGCACACGGCCCACTCGACCCGGCCGTTCGCGCCGCTGAGGTCGGCCCGGCCCGCGAAGATGTCCGCGCCGACCAGGGGGCGTTCGCCGACCGTGGAGCGCAGATAGTCGAGGATGCCGTCTGGGAACTGAAAGGTCTCCGCTTCCGGCGTGTCGTCGGCCTTCGCGATCTCCGGGTCGCACGACCAGCGGATCTCGACTCCGCGGAACAGGTAGGCCTTCGCCTTGGCCATCTCGTAGAGCCGCGCGGCGGTGAAGGCGGCCTTCTCGCCGAAGATCTCCGGGTCGGGCAGGAAGGTCACGGTCGTGCCGCGCCGGTTGTTGACCGCCTTGACCCTCTTGAGCTTCCCCTTCGGCTGGCCTTGCGCGTATTCCTGCGCCCACAGCTCCTTGTCTCGGGCGACCTCGATCTTCAGCTCCGCGGCCAGCGCGTTGACCACGCTCAGGCCCACGCCGTGCAGGCCGCCGGATGTCTGATAGACCTTGCCGTCGAACTTGCCGCCCGAATGGAGCGTGGTGAGGATCACCTCCAGCGCCGACTTGTTCTTGAACTTCGGGTGCGGGTCGATCGGGATGCCGCGCCCGTTGTCCGTGATCGCGAGCGCGCCGTCGTCGCCCAGATGCATCTCGATCCGGTCGGCGTGGCCGGCGACGGCCTCGTCCATGGCATTGTCGAGGATTTCTGCTGCCAGGTGGTGCAGCGCGCGGTCGTCGGTGCCGCCGATATACATGCCCGGGCGCCGGCGCACCGGCTCCAGTCCCTCGAGGACCTCGATGTCCTGGGCCGTGTAGTCGCTGCCCCCGGACGGGGCGTCGCCGAACAGGTCGGGATCTGCGGTCTTGCGTTTCGCGCGTGCCACGCTGGCCTCGCTCAGAAGAAATCTTAGGTTCTGGTCATGCGCCGGGGCGTCCGCAAGGGATTCCGGGATGGAGATGACCGTGGGCAATATGTGATGATTCGCGCGTGAGGTGACAATGAAGAACGCAGATTCAGACGATTCGGGGGACGAGCCGCGCGGGGAGCTTTGCATCCAGACCGTCGCCATGCCGGCCGACACCAACCCCAGCGGGGATATCTTCGGCGGCTGGCTCCTGGCCCAGATGGACATTGCCGGCGGGATCGCGGCGCGCAACCTGTCCGGCGGCCGGACCGTGACCATCGCCGTTGAGTCCATGACGTTCAAGAAGCCGGTCAAGGTGGGTGACGTCGTCTCCTGCTACGCCACGCTCGAACGCCAGGGCCGCACCTCGGTGACCTTCCGGGTCGAGGTCTGGTCGCGGCGTCACGAGAGTTTCGTGCGCGAAAAAGTGACCGAGGGCGTGTTCACCTATGTGGCAATAGGACCGGATGGGCGTCCCCGGGAGATCGGACAGGAGACCTTGAGCGCATGATCCGGAACTCTTTGATCGCAACCGCGTTGCTTGCGGCGACCCTTGCGCCCCAGGCCGCATCGGCGGGGGAGGCGGACGTGACCGCCGTCGCCGTGCGCAGCGGCAGTACCTACAGCTTCTCGGTCACCGTGCGCCACGCAGACGAGGGCTGGGAACATTTCGCCAACCGCTGGGAGGTGTTGAGCCTCGACGGCGCGGTGCTGGCGACACGGGTGCTCGCCCATCCGCATGTGAACGAGCAGCCGTTTACCAGGTCGCTGTCGGGCGTGAAGCTGCCGGCCGGCACGAAGGAGGTGCGGATCCGCGCCCATGACAGTGTTCACAAGCATGGCGGCACCGACCTGATCGTCAATCTCGAGACCGGCAAGTCCCGGCCGGCAACAGGAGGCGACTCATGATCGAGACCGCCGGACCTGCGCCGGGATATGCGGACAAGCCCGAGCATTTCGTCGAGTTCGAGCCGAGCCCCAAGCGCATCCGTGTGACGTTCGGTGGCGAGACCATCGTCGACACCACCAACGGTCTGATCCTCTACGAGCGCGGCCATGTGCCGGTCTATTACCTGCCGCGCGCTGACGCGGCGATGGGCCTGCTCGCGAAGACCGACCATTCGACCCACTGCCCTTTCAAGGGCGACGCCAGCTACTACACGGTCAACGCAGGCGGGAAGACGGCGGAGAACGCCGTGTGGTCCTACGAGCTGCCCTTCGACGAGGCGGCGGGCATCGGAGGGTATCTCGCTTTCTACTGGCGCGAGATGGATCACTGGTTCGAGGACATCGTCTGGCACTATCCCGACCCGGTGCACGAGAGCGCCCGCATCAAGGACTATCTCTGCTTCTTCAACGAACAGGTGGATGCGGTCTATGTGGACGGTGTTGCGGAGGAAAAACCCAAGACCAAGTGGTCGTGACGGTGTCGCGCGGCCGCATGCTGCGAACGTGAAAAAGGCCCCGCCGGCTTGGCGGGGCCTTTCTCGTTTCGGGTCGTTCGCGCGGAACTAGACCGAGTAGTACATCTCGAACTCGACCGGGTGCGGCGCCTGCAGGAAGTTGGTGACCTCTTCCTGCTTCAGCTCGATGTAGCCGTCGATCTGGTCGTCGGTGAACACGTCGCCCTTCTTGAGGAAGTCGCGGTCCGCATCCAGCGCTTCGAGCGCCTGGCCGAGCGAGCTGCACACCGTCGGCACGCCCTCGAGTTCCTCGGGCGGCAGGTCGTAGAGATCCTTGTCCATCGGGTCGCCCGGATGGATCTTGTTCTCGATGCCGTCGAGGCCGGCCATCAGCATGGCCGAGAAGGCCAGGTAGGGGTTGGCCGTCGGATCGGGGAACCGGACCTCGACGCGCTTGGCGTTCGGGCTGGTCGCATACGGGATGCGGCACGACGCGGAGCGGTTGCGCGCCGAGTAGGCGAGCAGGACCGGGGCCTCGAAGCCGGGCACCAGGCGCTTGTAGCTGTTGGTGCTCGCGTTGGTGAACGCGTTCAGCGCCCGGGCGTGCTTGATGATCCCGCCGATATAGTAGAGGCAGGTGTCGGACAGGTCGGCATAGCCCGAGCCCGCGAAGGCCGACTTGCCGTCCTTCCAGATCGACTGGTGCACGTGCATGCCCGAGCCGTTGTCGCCCGCGATCGGCTTCGGCATGAAGGTCGCCGTCTTGCCGTACTGGGCCGCGACGTTGTGGACCACATACTTGTAGATCTGCATCTGGTCGGCCGAGCGCAGGAGCGTGTCGAACTTCTGTCCGAGCTCATGCTGACTGGGCGCCACCTCATGGTGATGCTTCTCCATCGCGATGCCCATGTCGAGGGCCGTGGTGACCATCTCGGCGCGGATGTCGGTCATGGAGTCGACCGGCGGCACCGGGAAGTAGCCGCCCTTGATGCCTGGGCGATGGCCCATGTTGCCTTCCGGGAAATCGGCGCCCGAGTTGTACGGGCCTTCCACGCTGTCCACCTCGTAGAAGCTGCGGTTCATCGAGGTCTCGAAGCGGACGTCGTCGAAGACGAAGAACTCGGCTTCCGGGCCGAAATACGCCGCATCGCCCACGCCGCTCGCCGCCAGGTAGGCCAGCGCCATCTTGGCCGTGCCGCGCGGGTCGCGGGCATAGGGCTCGCCGGTGGACGGCTCGAGCACGTCGCAGAACAGGATCAGCTGCGGCTGTGCCGTGAACGGATCCATGACCGCCGAGCTCAGGTCGGGCATCAGGATCATGTCGGACTCGTTGATCGCCTTCCAGCCGGCGATCGACGACCCGTCGAACATGATGCCGTCGGTCAGAAGGTCTTCATCAATGGTCGAGACGTGCTGCGCGGTGTGCTGCCACTTGCCGCGCGGATCGGTGAACCGGAAGTCCACGAACTCGACGTTATTCTCTTTGATCATGTCCAGTACGGTCTTGGTGTCGGACATCTTTATGCTCCCCTGTCTTTCGGAAAAATCTCTGTGGGTGATCGATTACAGATTCGATTTCAAAACCGCTACACGGCCTCGGCGCCGCGTTCACCAGTACGAATTCGGATCGCCTCGTCGATCGTCGAGACGAATATTTTGCCATCCCCGATGCGTCCCGTACGGGCCGCTTCCTGAATAGCTTCGATGGCCCGTTCAACCTGGGAGTCCTCAAGGACGACCTCGATCTTCACCTTGGGCAGAAAGTCGACGACATATTCCGCGCCGCGATAGAGCTCTGTATGGCCTTTCTGGCGTCCGAAGCCCTTGGCCTCGACCACCGTGATGCCCTTGAGCCCCACTTCGTGCAGCGCTTCCTTAACCTCGTCGAGCTTGAACGGTTTGATAATGGCTTCGATCTTCTTCATTCGTTGTCTGTTTGCCTCCACCGCATGGCGCAATCGGCGGGCATGGGACGTGCCGCGCCGACGGAATGGGATTAGCATGGTTCGTGCCACTTTGCGCGCCGCTGCAATCGCCTGAAACTAAAGGGTTATTTGTCCCGTTGCCACGTTTCTGTGCAGAAAATGAGCCCACAAAATAGGCATACTGCACAAATAATAATCATCTAGCTGTAGATCGCCGCCACCCGGTCCAGCGCCGTCTCGATGTTCTCGACCGAGTTTGCATAGGAAAATCGCACATAGTCTTCGCCCAGGTGGCCGAAGCTCGTGCCGGCGACCGTCGCCACATGCGCCTCGCTCAGGAGGCGGTCCTGCACCTCGCGGGCGGACTGTCCGGTGCCCGAGACGTTGGGAAACGCATAGAACGCCCCCATCGGCGTGCGGCAGCTGAAGCCCTCGATCGCATTGAGACGGTCGACGATAACGTGGCGGCGTTCATCGAACGCACGCACCATCTCGTGCACGGAATCCTGCGGCCCCTCCAGGGCGGCGATGCCCGCGAACTGGGTGCCCGCGTTCACGCAGGAATGGCAGTTGATGGCGAGCCGCGTCGCCGCGTCGACCAGCGTCTCCGGCCAGAGCGCATAGCCCAGCCGCCACCCGGTCATGGCGTAGGTCTTGGACCAGCCGTCGAGCAGGATCAGCCGGTCGCGCAGATGTTCGTAGGACAAGAGGCTGACATGTTCGTGGCCGTCATAGGTCATCTGGCCGTAGATCTCGTCCGACAGGATCGCCACATGGGGGTGCGCCGCGAGCCCGGCGGCCAGCTTGTCCATCTCTTCACGCGGCACGGCGCCGCCGGTTGGGTTCGCGGGCGTGTTGATGATCATCAGCCGGGTCGCCGGCGTGATCAGCGACAGGACCTCTTCGGCATCGAAGGAGAAGTCCTTCTCCTCGAGGAGGGGGATGGGAACGGCCTTCGCGCCGGAATAGTTGATCGCGGACTCGTAGATGGGGAAGCCCGGGTTCGGATACATGATCTCCGCGCCGGCCTCGCCGAACATCATGATCGCGAAGAACATCGTCACCTTGCCGCCCGGTACGCAGACGATGTTGTTCGGATCCACCTCGACCCCGCGCAGCCGCGCGATGTCGGCGGCGACCGCCTCGCGCAGCGCCAGGATGCCCGGCGCTGGCGTGTAGCCGTGATGTCCGTCGCGCAGCGCCTTCACTGCCGCCTCGACGATATGCTCGGGCGTCGAGAAGTCGGGCTGGCCGATCCCGAGATTGATCACGTCGTGTCCCTCGGCCTTCAGCGCCTCGGCCCGGGCCAGAACCTCGAACGCGGACTCCGTTCCGAGCCGTTCGAGATTGGCGGCGGTGTGTAGCTGCGCACCCGTCATGATTTCGTCCCCCATGAAGCGGCGCGCACTATAGGCGTTCAGGCTTTTGCAGGGCAAAAGCTTTGGCGCTCTTGCGGTCCGGCCCGGACAGGGGGACCATGCTCTTACCGACACGCGGGGAGGGGGAGAGACATGAACGACACGCGACCGCTCGATGACGACGAAGTGCTGCGCTACTGGATTCCGCGCCTGGTCGCGGACGGCGGCGATCCCAATGACGCGCTGGCCGTGCGTAACCGCGCCGCGACCTGGGACGAATGGCCGGTCGCCTGGGCCGAGATCGCGGACGGCTATCTCGATGTCGGCGGAGACCGCGCGGGGCGCGGCCACAACATCAGCGCCGCTGCCGCCTATGTGCGCGCGGCGATCTGTTTCCACTTCGCCCAGGTCGTGGCGTTCCATCTGCCTGACATGAAGTTCGACCTGCAGGCGCGTAAGACCGCCGCCTTCGCGCAAGCCGCGCCGCTGATGGCGCCGCCGGCGGAACGGGTCTCGATCCCGTTCGGCGATACAACCCTTCCGGCCTACATCCGTGTGCCGGCCGATCGCGACGGACCGGCCGCCGGCATCGTCCTGGTGCCGGGGCTCGATTCCACGAAGGAGGACTTCGCGACCGTCATGGACATGGCCGTCGCGCGCGGGCTCGCGGTCCTGGCCTTCGACGGGCCGGGGCAGGGGGAGGCCCATCCCGGTTTGTTGCTCGGGCCCGACTACGAGGCCTGTATCTCGGCTGCCGTCGATGCGTTCGCCGCACGGTCCGAGGTTGACCCGGCCCGGATCGGCACCATCGGCCGGAGCCTCGGCGGCATCTATGTCGTGAAGGCCGCGGCCGCCGACCCGAGGATAAAGGCGACCGTCGTCTTCGGGGGCGCGTGGGACCTGTCGGACTGGCCGACGATGCCACCCCTCATCCGCGCCGGCTTCGTCTGGGCGACCGGCACGGACGATGAGGACGCGGCGCTCGCCCGGGTCGCCGACGCGACCCTGGACGATTGCATCGGCGACGTCGCGTCACCGGTGCTGGTGGTGCACGGCCGCCACGACGCGATCTTCAAGGACCACCAGGCCGAGCGCATCGCCGCGGCGCTGCCGGACAACGGTACGCTGTGGATGGTCGAGGACGGGGTCCATTGCTGCCACAACCGCGCCTTCGAGGTGCGGACGGGGATGGTGGACTGGCTCGCCGAGCGGCTTTGATCGGCGGTGCGTGTGTTGCCTTTGCTTGACGCCCGTGGGCCGGGCGACTACACAAGCGCCCGCCTGTGGTGGCTGTAGCTCAGCTGGTTAGAGCGCCTGATTGTGGTTCAGGAGGCCGTGGGTTCAAATCCCATCAGCCACCCCATTCCTCCCCCGTACAATTTGATCGACTGACATGGCGCAACCGGACGACGTTCGGGGCTGCTAGGCTTGTGACATGAACACGCGCTGGAACGATGCCGCACCCGACGTACTGACCGTCGCCGAGATGTACCGCGCGGACGCCGGCGCGGCGGCGCGCGGCGTTGCGACCCTCGACCTGATGGAGCGTGCCGGGGCGGCGGTCGCGGATGCACTCCAGGCGCGCTGGCCCGCCGGGCGCGTGCTCGTCCTGTGCGGACCCGGCAACAATGGCGGCGACGGCTTCGTCGCTGCGCGACTGCTGCGCGAAGCCGGTCGCGATGTGACGCTGGCGTTGCTTGGCGGTATAGAGAAGCTTGCGGGCGACGCGGCGGTGAATGCCAAACGCTGGTCCGATGACTGCGGGCAGCCCGCGCATCCGCCCGCGGTTGACCTTCTGGATAATGCCGACATCGTCGTCGACGCGTTGTTCGGCGCCGGGCTCGCCAGGCCGGTCGAGGGCGTCGTGCGGGAGGTGATCGAGGCGATCGGCGCGCGGGACTTGCCCTGCCTCGCGGTTGATGTGCCGAGCGGCGTCGATGGCGACACGGGCGCGGTGATGGGGGCGGCGCCCCGTGCCGGTCTGACCGTGACCTTCTTCCGCCGCAAGCCGGGCCATCTCCTCTATCCGGGCCGCGGCCGTTGCGGCGAGGTGCGGGTGGCCGACATCGTTATCCCCGAGGCGGTGCTCGACGAGATCGCGCCGCGGCAGTTCCATAACCAGCCGGACCTCTGGCGGGACTCGTTCCCGACCCTGGCGGCGGACGGCCATAAATATTCGCGTGGCCACGCTGTGGTGGCGGGTGGTGCTGACCTAACGGGAGCGGCGCGGCTCGCATCCCACGCAGCGCTCCGCGCGGGCGCGGGCCTCGTCTCTATCGCGAGCCCCTCCGCCGCCGTCGCGACCTACCGCGCGGGCCGGCCCTCGATTATGGTGCGCGAGACACCCGACCTGTTGGCCTTTGCAGACGCGATCGGCGATCCCCGGGTGCGCGGTGTTCTTGTTGGCCCCGGCAACGGGATGAGCGCCGATACACGCGAGCGCACCCTGGCGGCGCTCAAGACCGATGCGGCCTGCGTGATCGACGCGGATGCGATCACGGCATTCGCCGATAAAGGGGACGCGCTGTTCGCGGCGGTGCGCGCACGCACGGCGGCAACGGTGCTGACGCCCCATTCCGGCGAGTTCGACCGATTGTTCGGCAGGGAATCGAGCGTCTCTGGCAGGCTGGACAGCGCCCGCGTTGCGGCGGCGCAGGCGGGTGCTGTGGTGGTTCTGAAAGGGGCTGACACCGTGATCGCCGCGCCGGATGGGCGCGCGGCCATCAACGACAACGCGCCGCCCGCGCTGGCGACCGCGGGTAGCGGCGACGTGCTCGCGGGCTTCATCCTGGGACTGCTGACGCAGGGTATGCCGGGCTTCGAGGGGGCCTCGGCCGGGGTGTGGCTGCACGGGGCGTCAGCCGCCGCGTTCGGGCCCGGCCTCATCGCCGATGACATCGCGGATGAACTGCCCGCGGTGCTGCGCGCGCTCGGCGAGCAAGCGGTCTGAAGCGCGGGGCCTGTACGGCGTTTACTCGGCTCACGCGATGGTATAGGACATCCGCCGTTCGTTCGGGTGACCGGTCGGACGCGCGTGGCGTGCGGTCACAGAGGCTTCGCGCCGCGTACAGGTGAAGCGCGGGTGTGGCGGAACTGGTAGACGCGCCAGGTTTAGGTCCTGGTGACTGAAAAGTCGTGGGGGTTCAAGTCCCTTCGCCCGCACCACCCGTGCCGGTGCGCCATTGGAATTTCATGCGGCAGGGGCCGCGCGCCGGCGGGGCATCCTGCCGGTACTGGAATATTCGGGAAAACAGGGAATCGGACCTGGTCATGGAAGTCGTCGAAACGAACAACGAAGGTCTGCAGCGCGATTACAAGATCACGATCGCCGCGGACGATATTCAGCAGCGCGTGGACGCGCGCCTGACCGAGGTCGGGCGGGACATCAACCTGCCGGGCTTCCGTCCGGGCAAAGCGCCGCTCAAGATTCTCAAGCAGCGCTATGGCAGCGCCGTCATGGGCGAGGTGCTCGAGGCGGCGGTACAGGATTCCTCCCAGGAAGTGCTCACCGAACGCGGGCTGCGTCCGGCCGGGCAGCCGAAGATCGAGGTCGTCTCCTTCGACGAGGGCAAGGATTTGGAATACGGCATGTCGGTCGAGATACTGCCGGAGATCGAGACGGTGGACTTGGCATCGCTCGAACTCGACCGGGTGAAGGTCGTCCCGACCGACACCGAGATCGACGACGCGATCGACCGTATCGTCCAGCAGAACCGCGAGACCAGGCCCATCGAGACGGCGCGCAAGACGGCCGACGGCGATGTCGTGATCATCGACTTCGAGGGCAAGATCGACGACGTGCCGTTCGAGGGCGGCAAGGGTACGGGCATCCGGCTCGAGCTCGGCTCCAGCCAGTTCATTCCGGGGTTCGAGGAGCAGCTTGTCGGCGTCGAGGCGGGCAAGCCGATCGAGGTCAAGGTCGCCTTCCCGGACGACTACAATGTGGACGATCTTGCCGGCAAGGACGCAGTCTTCGACTGCACGATCCAGGAGATCCACGAGGCCGTCGAGGTGACGGTGGACGATGCCTTCGCCCAGGGGCTCGGCCTCGAGAATCTCGACGCGCTTAAGGAAGCGGTGAGCGAGCAGCTCGGCCAGGAATATGGCCGGCTGACCCGCGAACGCACGAAGCGAGATCTTCTCGACAAGCTTTCGGACGCCCATGACTTCGGGGTTCCGCCGCGCATGGCCGAGGACGAGTTCAACCAGATATGGTCGCAGATCGAGCAGGCCAAGGAAAATGACAGCCTCGACGACGAGGACAAGAACAAGTCCGACGAAGAGCTGCGCGCCCAGTATCAGGAGATCGCGGACCGTCGGGTGCGGCTCGGTCTGCTGCTGTCGCACATCGGCGAGCAGAACGGGCTGACGGTCACCCAGGAAGAGGTGAACCGCGCGATCATGGAACAGGCCCGCCAGCTGCCCGGCCAGGAGCAGCAGGTGATCGAGTTCTACCGCGACAACCCGCAGGCGAGCGCGTCGCTGCAGGCGCCGATCTTCGAGGACAAGGTCGTCGATTTCATCATCGAGATGGCCAAGGTGAACGAGCGCGAGTTGACGGCCGAGGAGCTCAACGCCGAGGCCGAGGCAGAAGTCGCCGAAGCGGAAGCGGCCAAGAAGCCGGCGGCGAAGAAGAAGGCGCCGGAGAAGAAGGCACCGGCAAAGAAGGCAGCGGCCAAGAAGCCCGCCGCCAAGAAGCCCGCGGCGAAGAAAAAGGCGGCGCCGAAGAAGCCGGCGGCCAAGAGCAAGGCAAAGGGCGACGACAAGGCGGCCGGCTGACCGGCGAGCGCCCCCTTGCGGGGACTCGCCGCGAGCCTATCTTGTACCGACCGCTTGTCTGGCCCGTGTATGGAGTGATCCGATATCATGGCGAATTACGAAGAACCGCGTATGAATGCGCTGGTCCCGATGGTCGTCGAACAGACGAACCGGGGCGAACGCGCCTATGACATCTATTCCCGGCTTCTCAAGGAACGCATCATCTTCCTGACCGGTCCGGTCGGCGACGAGGTTGCGAGCCTGATCTGCGCCCAGCTTCTGTTCCTTGAGGCGGAGAATCCGAACAAGGACATCAGCTTCTACATCAATTCGCCCGGCGGCATCGTGACGTCGGGCCTGTCGATCTACGACACCATGCAGTACATCCGCCCGGACGTGGCGACCCTTTGCGTCGGCCAGGCCGCGTCCATGGGATCGCTGCTGCTGTCGGGGGGTGCGGCCGGCAAGCGCTTCGCGCTGCCGAACGCGCGCATCATGGTTCACCAGCCGTCGGGCGGGTTCCAGGGCCAGGCGACGGACATCGAGATCCACGCGCAGGAGATCCTGAAGATCCGCCAGCGCCTCAACGAGATTTACGCCGGGCACACCGGCCAGCCGGTCGAGAAGATCGCCGAGGCGCTCGAGCGCGACCGGTTCTACACGGCCGAGGAAGCGCGCGAATTCGGGCTGATCGACGAGGTTGTAACCAGCCGCGCCGAGACGGCTGAGGAAGAGGATGGCGACTAGATCGCGGTGCCCATCGGGGAGTACCGCGGATTCTCGGCCGCTTAACTAATTATTGATCGCTGACGGTTAGCTATTGTTCAATTGCTTCTGTTAGTGATTCGGGCCGGCGTCTTGCGGTGCCGGAAACCACGCCCCAGCACGGGACCATAACGGTATGAGCAAGTCCGGAAACGGCGATTCCAAGAACACTCTCTACTGTTCTTTTTGCGGCAAGAGTCAGCATGAGGTTCGCAAGCTGATTGCGGGTCCGACGGTCTTCATCTGCGATGAATGCGTCGAACTGTGCATGGACATCATCCGTGAGGAGCACAAGTCCACCCTTGTGAAGTCGCGCGACGGCGTCCCGACCCCGAAGGAGATTTGCGAAGTCCTCGACGACTATGTCATCGGCCAGGACCGGGCAAAGCGCGTGCTCTCCGTTGCCGTGCACAACCACTACAAGCGTCTCAACGCGGGGCCCAAGGGCAACGAGGTCGAGATCGCCAAGTCTAACATCTTGCTGATCGGTCCGACGGGCTGCGGCAAGACGCTGCTGGCCCAGACGCTGGCGCGTATCCTCGACGTGCCCTTCACGATGGCCGACGCCACGACGCTCACCGAGGCGGGCTATGTCGGCGAGGACGTCGAGAACATCATCCTGAAGCTGCTGCAGTCGGCCGACTACAATGTCGAGCGCGCCCAGCGCGGCATCGTTTATATCGACGAGGTCGACAAGATCAGCCGCAAGTCCGACAACCCGTCGATTACGCGCGACGTGTCGGGCGAGGGCGTGCAGCAGGCGCTGCTCAAGATCATGGAGGGCACGGTTGCCTCCGTGCCGCCCCAGGGCGGGCGCAAGCATCCCCAGCAGGAATTCCTGCAGGTGGATACGACCAACATCCTGTTCATCGTCGGCGGTGCCTTCGCCGGCCTCGAGCGGATCATTGCGAGCCGCGGCAAGGACACGGCGATCGGCTTCGGCGCCGACGTGCAGAGCCTCGACGACCGCCAGACCGGCGAGATCCTCAGCGAGGTCGAGCCCGAGGATCTTCTCAAGTTCGGCCTGATCCCCGAGTTTGTCGGTCGCCTGCCGGTGCTGGCGACCCTCGGCGATCTCGACGAGGACGCGCTGATCCAGATCCTGACCCAGCCCAAGAACGCGCTCATCAAGCAGTATCAGCGCCTGTTCGAGATGGAGGGGGTCGAACTGTCCTTCGCCGAGGATTCGCTGCGCGCAATCTCGAAGAAGGCCATCGCCCGCAAGACGGGCGCGCGCGGGCTGCGCTCCATCATGGAGAACATCCTGCTCGACACCATGTTCGAACTGCCGGGCTTGGACGGTGTCGAGGAGGTCGTCATCAACGGCGAGGTCGTCGATGGCAATGCCGCGCCGCTGCACATCTACGCCGACAAGCCGCGCGAGGATCTGGGCACCAGCGCCTAATCCCCGTCGAGGCTGCCTGTGGGCAGTTTTTAGGGCCGTTTTTCGACATTACCGCCGTTTTTCCGCGCGTGTCCGCATGTTGTTCCGCGGGCTTGATTGTGCGCGCCGCGCGAACCAAATTATGGGTCATGGCGCGACTCGCTAAAACGGCGTTCCCTGTGCTGTGTCTGTGAACCTCCTGTGTCCGTAAAACCCCTGCGCAATGTTTCTTGGTTGATCTCTCCGCGACATTGCGAACCCGGAATACAAAATGACCGAACTTTCCAAAGGTGCGTTGTTCCCCGTTCTGCCGTTGCGCGACATAGTCGTGTTTCCGCACATGATCGTTCCCCTGTTCGTCGGACGCGAGAAATCCGTGCGGGCGCTCGAGGATGTCATGAAGGACGACAAGCAGATACTGCTGGTTACCCAGAAGGACGCTGGCGAGGACGACCCGGCGCCTGAGGATCTCTATGACGTCGGCACCGTCGGCACGATCCTGCAGCTTCTCAAGCTTCCCGACGGCACCGTGAAGGTGCTGGTCGAG
>JAYPRP010000005.1:0-67557 GCA_038132575.1 Rhodospirillaceae bacterium | reverse complement strand
ATGCCGATCAGGACCGGAACCGCAACGAACCCGAACAACAGGAGCGTGACCAGGACATTGCCGACCATGGCCAGCGGGTAGTGCAAGCGATTCTTCCGGCGACGTCAGCGCGAACGGCGCTCCTTACCGATGAGCAGGACCAAATATCCGCTCAACCAGGGTGCCGACAGGAGCAGGTCGACCGTATGGGCACCAAGATCGCGGGCGGCGAACTGCATCTTGATCGCGCGCAGCTACTCTTCGGTGAAGCTGTGAATGAGAGCCGGCGACATGTTCCGGAAGAGGTGCTCCTGGAATAAATCCTTGTTGGACGGATCGCCTCGGTATTTCTGTATGACACCCAATAACCGCGCCAGAGTGACAGGCAGCGTTTAAGAAACCCTAAACGGGACCTACGGATCAGTCCGCGGGCGGCCAGTTCGGCGCCGGCATCAGGTCGAGCTGGGTGCCGAAGCCAGGCAGTGCGCGAAACCGTTCCTGCCAGGCGGCGAGGTTCGGATACACCGAGGGGTCGAGGCCGGAATCGGGGAGGAAGGTCGAAACTGGGAAGCAGGCGATATCGGCGATCGTCGGGCGGCCGCCGACCAGCCAGTCATTCTCGGCAAGGTGGGGCTCGAGCACGCCGAGCCCGCGCTCGGCGTTTGGCTTGAAAAAGTCGTAGACGGGTCCCGGGCCGGCACCGAACAGGAGCTCGAAGCGCAACCGGGCGAGGCCGTAGCCGAAAAAGTCGATGGAGAAGCCGACCCACTCGCCGATCCGCGCCTCCTCCTCCCAGCCGTCAGGACCGAACTGCCCGGTCTGTTCCGAGAGATATCGCAGCGTGTCGTGGCTTTGGCGCAGGATGAGGTCGCCATGGCGGAGCGCGGGCACCTTGCCGAGCGGGTTCACCGACAGATAGTCGGAGCCGAGATTGCCGCGCCCCATGAGATCGACCAGCTCGAAATCATAGGCCGTATCGGTCAGCGCGAGCATCAGCGCGGTCTTGTAGGCATTGCCCGAGCGCGGGTGTCCGAAAAGCGTGTAGTCGGCCATGTCTCTTCCCCTTTGTACAGCCCGCACTATGACCCCCATTCGGCGCGCGATCGAACGACCCCTGTTCTAGACCGGGCGAGGCAGCCGCCAGTAATGGCGGTCACGCGCCGTGCGCTCATGGCGGAAACCCAGCTTCTGGAGCGTGCGGATCGAGGCATTATTCTCCGTGCTGCAGTCGGCGACGACGGCAGTGGTGGTGCTGTCGTGAAACGCCCAGGCGACGAGCGCCGCGCAGCTCTCCACCGTCAGGCCGCGGCGGCGATGGGGCGCAACGATCTGGTAGCCGAGCTCGACCTCGCCGGCCGCATTGGGCGGCCCGGTGAAGGAGGCCGCGCCGACGATCATCCGCTCGACCGTGTAGCGGAACAGCCAGAGCCCCCAGCCCGCCGGGTCGCTGGGCGCAGTGCGGCCGAGCGCGGGATTGGCCGCGTCGTCGAGCCGCTGGGCGAAGGCGGGCAGCTTGGTCGCGAGGTCGGGGTCGGGGAAGTCGCGATGGATCGCGCCGCCGGCAAGCTCCGCGGCGCGCTTCCGGTCCGACAGGAGGGCGCGGGCCAGGTCGCGACCGACCGGCACGAGCGCGAGCCGCCGGGTCTCAAGCGGCGCGGGAAGCGCCGGGTCGGGCGCGGTCAATGCCCGGTCGCGGCCGGTGCGTCAGCCGCCAGGACGAACCTGCGACCGCAATAGAGGCAGTCGATCTCGGTCTTTTCGCCCATGTTCAGGAACACGCGCGGATGGCCGAGCGCGCCGCCGCCGCCGTCGCAGGCGATTTCGCGGCTGGTCACCTCGATGGTTTCGGGCGGCTGCATATCGGGCGGGCTCCCAGGACTGAATGCGTTCATGCCGTCAGCGCGGTTGTGCCGCGCGCACGAAAGCCATACATAGGCGAAGCGCCCGAGCGCGACAACTGCTTCCGACCGACCCCGAACCCGAAACCGCATGCCCCCCGACGATATGCCGCTCAGCCCCCGATCCGGGCATGCCGCCACGCCCGGCCAGCCGCCGGCGCTGGCGATCGCGGCGCGCGGTCTCGACAAGACCTACCGGGCAGACGGCGGCACGCGGGTCCGTGCGCTCAAGGCGGTCGATCTGGAGGTGCCGCGCGGCGGCATCTTCGGCCTGCTCGGCCCGAACGGGGCGGGCAAGTCCACCTTCATCAACATCCTATCGGGCCTGGTCATCAAGGGTGGCGGGACGGCGGAGGTCTGGGGCCTCGACATCGACGACGAGCCGCGGCTCGCGCGCGCGGCGATCGGCGTGGTGCCCCAGGAGCTGAACCTCGACGCCTTCTTCAGCCCCCGCGAGATGCTCGAGGTACAGGCCGGGTTCTACGGCGTTCCGCCGGCCGAGCGGCGGACCGACGAGATCCTCGAGCGGGTTGGCCTGGCCGACAAGGCAGAGGCCTATTCGCGTTCGCTGTCGGGCGGAATGCGCCGCCGCCTGCTGGTCGCCAAGGCGCTGGTCCACAACCCTCCGGTGCTGGTGCTCGACGAGCCCACCGCCGGGGTCGATATCGAGCTCCGGCAGTCCCTGTGGCGGTTCGTGCGCGAACTCAACGACAACGGGACGACGGTGGTGCTCACTACCCACTACCTGGAAGAGGCCGAGGAGTTGTGCGACCGGATCGCGATCATCGACCAGGGCCGGGTGATCGCATGCGACGAGACCCGCGCGCTGGTTGCGCGCCTCGACAACAAGGAACTGCGCCTCACGCTCACCGCCGATATAGACGGCGTGCCGGCGACGCTCGCGGACCTCAACGCCGAGCAGACGGGCCCGCGGACCGTCGTGTTCCGCTATAGGACCCGCGACACCGCGGTGCACGAGATTCTCGACGCCGTGGCGGCCGCCGGCCTCGCGGTCGCCGATCTGTCAACGGAAGAGCCCGACCTGGAGGACGTGTTCCTGGCCCTCACCCAGGGCACATCCGACACCGAATGAGGTTCCGCCAGACCCTGTTCCTGATCGTCGCGGCGCTGATCGCTGCCTGCGCGCCGAGCATCCAGGGCCCGGGCCCCCACGCCGAAATGCCCATGCCGACTGCCCTGACAGAATCGCATTTCATCGCACCGGACGGCACCCGGCTGCCGCTGCGGCACTGGCTGCCCGCGACCTCGCCGCACACGGTGATCGTCGCGCTGCACGGCTTCAACGACTATTCGAACGCATTCGCGGAGATCGGCCCGCGCCTTGCCTCGAACGGGGTCGCGGCGCTGGCCTATGACCAGCGCGGCTTCGGTGCATCCGATCAGGCGGGCGTGTGGGCCGGTGGCAGTCGGCTCCGCGCTGACGCTCGCGCCGCCATACAGGCCACCCGCGACGCATTCCCCGGCGCGCGCGTCTATGCGCTGGGTGAAAGCATGGGCGGCGCGGTCCTCATGTCGGCCTGGGTCGAGGAACCGCTCGACGCCGACGGGCTGATCCTCGTCGCACCGGCCGTGTGGGGTCGGGCGACCATGCCTGCCTACCAGACGATGAGCCTGTGGCTGTTCGCGCACACGCTGCCCTGGATGCCGCTGACCGGCCAGGGGGTCAAGCGCAACCCGTCAGACAATATCGAGATGCTGCGGGCCCTGAGACGCGATCCGTTGGTGATCAAGAACACACGCGTGGACGCCGTCTGGGGGATCGTCAACCTGATGGACGATGCACTCGACGCCGCGGCCGGGTTCGATGCGCCGGCATTGCTGCTCTACGGCGCGAATGACGACGTCGTGCCGCCCGAGGCATCCCGGCGAATGCTCAAGAGCCTGCCGCCCGTGTCCGAGGAACAGCGCCGCGTGGCCGTCTATGACAACGGCTATCACATGTTGTTGCGTGACCTGCAGGGCGATGTGGTGCTGAACGACATCCTGAGCTGGATCGCCGACCCGGCAGGCGCGCTTCCATCGGGCGCCGACCGGAACAACCCCGAAAGCCGCTTCATCGAAAACTAGGGCGACGGCGTATCCGTCGCCGTGGCGGCTTTGCCCGGCGCCTCGCATGGGACGAGAGAGCATTTTGGTAGTTATCAGATCGTTCCATATTCGCTCGTATCCGGCATTCATGAATTTCCAATCACGTTGCAGCGAGCAGCAACCTCGGCGCGGTTTCAGCCAACCGAGGGACGAAGCCAATGGGCACCATCCTCGCGGGCCAGACGGCCAACCTGCTGTCGCCGGTAGTGCTGTTCTTCGTGATCGGGCTGACAGCCGCGCTAGCGCGCGCCGGCACGATCACGCATCGTTGTCGGGTTTCAGCTCGAGCGATGCGGAGTTCATGCAGTAGCGAAGTCCCGTCGGCTGCGGCCCATCGGGAAAAACATGCCCGAGATGGGCATCACACCGGGCACAAACGACCTCGTTGCGAACCATGCCGTAGGCTCGATCGACGCGTGTTTCGACGGCCGACGCCTCCACCGGCTGCCAGAAACTCGGCCAGCCGGAGCCGGAATCGTACTTTGTCCCAGATTCGAACAACGCCGCGCCGCAGCATACGCAATGAAACGTCCCCGGATCCTTTGAATCATGATACTTCCCGGTAAAGGGCGGTTCGGTGCCCGCCTGGCGCGTGATCTGATACTGCTCGGGGGTCAGGTCGCGCCGCCATTCCTCGTCGGTTTTCTCAATTTTAGAGTCGTTTTCGTCGCTCATTGACGATTCTCCCGGCCTAAAAGCCCTAAAAGATTTGCCTCAATATGGGGCGCAATTCACGCCTCGGCAATGCGGCTATGCTTGACCTTGGCGGCCTTTGACGCGATTGTCCGGCCCTTGACGCGCCCGTAGCTCAGCTGGATAGAGTGTCGGCCTCCGAAGCCGAAGGTCACAGGTTCGAATCCTGTCGGGCGCGCCATTTCTCCAAATGGCTGAGCTCGTCTTCGGAAGCCCGGGAAGTCAATCCGTCACAGCCGCGTCACAGTGATGGAGAGAAACGATCTCACGTTAACTCTTTTGAGAAGGACATTTTCGGGTATTATCGTGAAATCTATGACAAGCCGCTCGTTAAGGCGGCTTGTTTCGTTTTACTGCAAATTTGCCCCGCCGCAGCCATGCCGTGGCGACACTTGCCGGCGATCGTCCCTATCCGCGCGATATCAATCGTGCGAAAGCGAGAATTGTCCTGCCGCCACATAAGAGATGCGCTAAAGTGTTTCGGAAATCGCACCCTGATGAAACCCCCTCGCCCCGGCCTGCGACGCCGACCGAGACACCGAGAATGAACCACACTGTTACCACGGGCGAGAAGCCCGCACGAAGCCTGGCCGAGATACCGCCGGTCTCCGCCGACAATGCTTCCCGTCGCCCCGAGACACGCCTGGCGCCGCGCAGTGTTGAGGCCCGAATGACCGTGGGCCCTGGGATCAAGCTGAAAGGCGAGGTCTCGGATTGCGACACGCTGGTGGTCGAGGGCACGGTCGACGCGACCCTCGTCTGCAAGGTCCTCGCAGTTTCCGAAGGCGGCACCTTCTCCGGAACCGCCACCGTCGCCGAGGCGGAGATCACCGGGCGATTCGAGGGCGAACTCACCGTCTCGGGCGTGCTGCAGGTTCGCAGCAGTGGGCACGTCACGGGCGCGATCCGGTACGGCCGCATCGAGGTCGAGTCCGGCGGCGAAATCTCCGGCACCGTCACGCGCCAAGAATCCTCGCGGGACACCGACAGCTCGCGGCCTCCGGCCCCGCGGCGCGACCCACACCCGGGCATCGCCCGCTAGCGCCACCACGCAAAATCGTGCGGCGAAACGGCACATTCTCCCGCCGGCAGATTGACTCTCGCCGGCGCGATTCCTAAATTCCGGCCTCCTTCGCAATTGCGGTCTCGACCGTCGCTTCTGGCGACGTGCCGCTTCCGAACGAGCATGTCCCCAAGGAATGCGCGCAACGCTCTTTGTCGCCGCATCCACGAGGGGCACCGATACACCGCGTCTCCGACGGATTCTCCGGCCCGGTTGGCGCCACGCATACATGGAGTGTGTAAATGGCAGAAGAAAAACTTCCTATCGCAATTCTCGCCGCGGCCGGCTTCGCCGAAACCACGTTCACCAATACGCAGAAAACGCTTCTGGCAAAGGGCCGGGCGATGAAGGTGGTCTCGCCCGACGGCGGGCTGGTACAGGGCTGGCACGCCGATGCCTGGGGCCATCATTTCATGGCCGACGAGGCCATAGGAGACGCGCTGGCAGCTGATTTCTGCGGCCTGATCCTCCCCGACGGGATAAACAGCGCCAAGACCCTGGCGGAGAACCCGCACACGAAGCGCCTGATCGGTGCATTCCTCGACGCCAACCAGCCGGTGCTGGTGATAGGCGAGGCCGTGAACCTTCTGATCTCGGCCGAGCTTGCGGCCGGTCGGCGGATTGCAGGCGACGGAGAGCTCGGCGAAGCGCTGAACCGCGCCGGCGCCGTCTGGGTTGCCGACGAGGCCGTCGTAACCGAGGGCACTATGATCACCGCCACGTCGGAGGCCGCGGGCGCCACACTGACTGAGACCTTCCTAGCGCTGATCGACGAAACAAGCGTGCCGCAGGCCGCCTAGTCGCCGTACGTCAAGTTTCAAGATTCATGCAAACGCCCGGCCTCGATGGCGATGCGCTTAAGATAGGGAAGCGCGTGGGTGTAGCGGCCGGATCGCGCCAGTTTCTAGCTGTCCGTCGACCCGTGCGCATCCTCGAATGTCGCGATGAAGATGCCGCCCTGCGCAAGCACGCGCCGGCATTAGCCGAAGAGTGGCGCAAGCTCGCCCAGATAGACAAAGACGTCTGCCGCCAGGATAGCATCCGCGCTTCCGTCAGCCTGCGCCTCCATGGCCGTTTGGAGATCGCCCTCGATCAGCTCCGCATAGATCCCGCGCAACGCAGCCTTGACGAGAAACAGCAGCAACGCGCCGACCTCCGCGTTCTGGTCAGACCCGACCGCGTCCGCGCGTCGGAATTCACCTCAGCTTGGCGGTCGAGCGCCCCAAGGACATCGGCGTACAAGCGCCAGGCGGCGACATGCTTCGGTGAAGTGTCCAGGGGTTCGCGCAACAGCGTTTCCGCGCCAGCATGATCGCCGTCGTCGAAAAACGCTGGGCCTGCAAGAACTAATCCGACGTCATGCGGGGATCAGGCCGGAAATCCGTTGATTAGAAGCCTTTGCCCTTGCCCGGCCGCGGGCACGGTGACGGCAGCACCTTCGCATTGGCGCTGCGATCGAGGTGGACAAGGGTCGGCGCGGCGTGGGCGACGCCGGCGGCAAGGCCAATGCGCGCGATCGCCTTCCGGCGTCTCATGGCGCGGGAAGCTTTGTTTTCGTTAGTCTGCTGGTCTGCCATATTCCACTCCGGTACCTGCTGACATGCAGGGAAATTTGGTCACAGTTCTACCCCGACCGAGTATGCAAGATATACCGGACCGGACTACCTCCGCATTAAGGTGCAAGTTTAATATTGTATTGTTAACAACGCTTTACCGTTATGTCCGAGCTTTCTGAAAGATCGGCGGACGACCTCGCCGCCGCCGAACTGACCGTCGAGACGACCCGCGGGGTCGGCCGGCACCTGGTCAGCCTCGGATACGCGGTCCTGACCGAGTTCACCCTGGCCAACAACCGGCGTGCCGACGTAATCGGGCTGTCCGAGGGCGGCACCTTCGCGATCGTGGAGGTGAAGGTCAGCGTGGCGGACCTGCGCGGTGACACCAAGTGGCCGGAGTACGAGGATTTCTGCGACCGGCTTTACTTCGCGGTCCCGCCGACCTTCCCAAATGAACTGGTGCCTGAGCGCGCAGGGTTGATTATCGCGGATTCCTGGGGCGGAGAGATCATCCGTGAGGCTCCCGACACGGGCCTGCACGCGAGCAGGCGCAAGGCGCTCACCCTGCGCTTCGCGCGCGCGGCCGCCCGGCGCCACCAGCGGCTCGTAGATCCACGAATCTGAGACGTGACCCCGGCGTCAGCCGGTGATGCGCGAGATGGTATTGGTTGTCGAGAAGCCGTCCACGAGATCAGCCAGCACGACTCGGCCGCCGTAGGATATCACCAGATCGCCACCTACTATCTCGTCGGGCGCGTAGTCAGCGCCCTTGACCAGAACATCCGGCCGGACGGCCTCGATCAGCGCCATCGGCGTGTCCTCGTCGAACAGAACCACCGCGTCCACGCCGGCGAGCGACGCTATCACCCGGGCCCTGGCATCTTCCGGCTGGACCGGACGGCTATCGCCCTTGAGTCGGCGCACGGAGCCGTCGTTGTTGAGCGCAACGACAAGCCGGTCGCAGGCAGCACTTGCCTGCTCGATGAGGGAGACGTGCCCCGGATGGATGATGTCGAAGCAGCCGTTGGTGAACCCGACTTTCAACCCGCGTGCGCGCCACTGCGCCACCCGCTCCTGCGTTCCAACCCGGTCCAGGATTTTCGCCACCAGTCCCGGCGCGCCGCCCAGTCCGTCGGCCAGCTCATCGGCGCGCACGACGGCCGTGCCCACCTTCGCCACCACGAGGCCGGCGGCGACATTCGCGAGCTGCGCCGCGTCCGCCAGTTTCATGCCGACCGCAAGTCCCGCAGCCAGAGTCGCCACGACCGTGTCGCCCGCGCCCGAAACATCGAACACCTCGCGCGCAAGTGCCGGCAGATGTACCGCGTCGGTTTCGGTGACGACGGTCATGCCAGCCGCACCGCGGGTCGCGATGACCGCGCCAAGGCCGCAAGTTTCAATAAGGTGGCGCGCCGCCGCCGTCACCTCGTCGTCCGTGTCGGCCGGCATACGCGCTGCCGCGCCCAGCTCCCGGCGGTTCGGGGTGATCACGTCGGCGCCCCTATACCGGGTGAAGTCCTCTCCCTTCGGGTCGACGATCACCGGCACATTGGCGGCACGCGCAGCTTCCATTGCGACCGCGATCGCCGCGTCCGTCACGACGCCCTTGCCATAATCCGAGAGGACCAGCGCGCCGCAGTGGCCGCCCGATACCGCGGCGGTCAAGCCGCCGCAAAGATTCTCGATCAATGCATCGGAGAGGGCCGAAAGCTGCTCCTCGTCGGTCCGGAGCAACTGCTGTCCACCCGCTATGAAACGGGTCTTGACCGTGGTTGGGCGCGCGCCGTCCGCCAGGAGCGACAGGCTCACCGTGCGTTCGAAGGACAAGACCTCTGCCGCTTCGCGGCCTGCCGGATCATCGCCCACGACGCCGAACAGGCGCGTCGCGGTTCCCAGTGCAGAAAGGTTACGGGCAACGTTACCGGCGCCGCCGACAATCACGGTCTTGCGCGCGATCCGCAACACCGGTATCGGTGCCTCGGGCGAAATGCGGTCCACATCCCCATAGACGAACCGATCAAGCATCACATCGCCGACGCATACGACATGCGCGGATGCGAGCCGGTCCAGCCAGTCAATCAGTCGCGGCGCGGAATTCATCGCATCACTCTTAGCAGGTGCGGCCCCACGCCGCCATCCGGTAGAAATCAGGCGGTCCGGCGGAAGAGGAAGTCCGCCTGGATCGGCTGGCCGTCGGGTCCAAGGCTCACATTATAACGTCCGGCCTCGGCGAAGCCCGCGGCAAACAATTGTGCGATCACCTCATCCACCAGCGCCTGGCTCTTGTACAGCGCCTCGAACGCCGCCTCCACATAGACATGTTCGAACGCGGCAAGCAGATCGCCCGTAACGCGCAACACCTCGAGCTCGAAGCCTTGGACATCAAACTTGAGCAGCGCCAGCGCGGCAGGAAGATCATCAGCGCTTCGCGCAACTCAATAGAATCGACGCCGAGACCGAGGTGCACTATCAGGTTGCGCCCGCGCACGGAAAAGGCCAGGTGGCTTTCCCAGAAACGATGGAGGCGACTCCCCGACCTACTCGCGCGGCGCGTGCTTCGCGAGGATGCGCTGGAGCGTACGCCGGTGCATCTTCAGGCGGCGCGCCGTCTCCGAGACGTTGCGATCGCACTGTTCATAGACGCGCTGGATATGTTCCCAGCGTACTCGGTCGGCCGACATCGGGCGGTCCGGCGGCGGCGGCAAACTCACGCCGTCGGCCAGGAGCGCCGCTGCGACCTGGTCCGCGTCCGCAGGCTTGGGCAGATAGTCGACCGCGCCAGCCTTCACCGCCGCGACAGCTGTCGCGATGTTGCCGTAGCCCGTCAGGACGACAATGCGGGCATCGGCCCGCAGACGGCGCAGCGCCTCGACGACCTCGAGTCCGCTGCCATCGTCCAGCCGCAGGTCGATCACCGCATACTTCGGCGGGCGGGATTCAACCGCGCGGACACCCTCGGCGACGGACTCGGCCACCGCGGAATCGAATCCACGCCGGTCCATGGCTTTCGCCAGTTGCTGGCGCAGGTTCAGCTCATCGTCGACGATCAGCAGGGAGACGTCGTCCGACGCCGGTGCATCCAGTCTTTCCGCTTCAGCCATATCGATCGGTTAACCCTTCCCAGACCCAACTTCAAGAACCTCGCGCGGCCAAGTGATCGTGACCTCCGCGCCGTCGGTCCGCCCGGCTGCGCGGCTGTTCGCGAACCGGAGCCGCGCACCGGTTCGCTCGAGCAGGGACTGAGCAATGAACACGCCAAGACCGAGATGCCCCTCGCCCCCAGTGGAGATATAGGGCTCACCGATGCGATCGAGAACCGCCGGGAGAAATCCCGGGCCGTCATCACGCACCTCGACTCGCGCCTCGGCAGCGTCCCAGCAGATATCGACCGACACCCGCGTTCCCGCGAACTGTACCGCGTTCTGGATGACGTTGCCGAGACCGTGCAGAAGTTCGGGGCCGCGTGCGACGAGCGGTTCGTCGCTGTCGTCGATCCCGGCGGCAACGAGGTCCAGCGTTATGACATCGTCCCTGTGGCGCGCGGCCGCTGCAGCCACCACATCGGAGAACAGTGCCGTGGCAAACGGATCTACGGAATCGGCGAGCTCCGGCGCCCGGCCGAGGTCGGCGAGAATATCCCGGCACCGGTCGGCCTCGGCCTGCAGGATGCGAATATCGTCGGCGAACTCGCTACCCGCGGGCACTTCGCGCGTGAGTTCCTTGACCGTCACGGCGATTGTCGCAAGCGGGCTGCCCAACTCGTGCGCCGCCGCAGCGGCGAGACCACCGACCGCGGAGAGTTGCTGCTCACGCGCGAGCGCAAGCTGGATAGCCGCGAGCGCATCGGACATCCGCCGTCCCTCGACGGCGACGCTGTTGACATAGCCCCCGAGAAACAGCGTCCCGACCGCCACCGCCACCCATAGCCCCGCGATGTAGTAGGTGGGCAGCGCAAGCCCGCCCTCAAACCATGGCAACGGCAGGTGATGGAAGGCCAGAAGGCTCGCGCAACCGATGGCCAGCGCACTGAGCATGGCCGTTGCCGCGCGGCTGAGGACAGTGGCCGAGACCGTCACCGGGCCAAGGAACAAAAGCGCGAACGGGTTGCCGAGGCCGCCCGTTAGGTAGAGCAGCGCAGCGAGCTGCAGGGTGTCGAAGGCGAGATAGGCCGCCGCCTCCCGCTCGCAAAGTCTCCCGCGCAGGGGCCGGCGGAGCGTCATCGCCAGGTTCAGCAGGATAGAGGCCCCGATGGCCGCGAGCGCGGCATCGAGTGGCAACGCCCAGCCAAACCCGAACTCGACGATCAGAACGGCGGCGAGCTGTCCGGCGATGGCGATCCAGCGGATCAGCACCAGCGTGCGCAATCGCACCTGCGCCGTGGATCGGCGGAGCCCGGCATGTTGTCCGCGCTCGCGCGACTGCCTATCTTCTCGATTATCGGTGTGGGCCATCCGGCCTCGCCACTCTACGGTTCGGGAAACCACATGTTGCGGACGTCGGCGGTCAAAGTCGAGCATCTAACGAAGCGCTTCGGCGCGGTGACGGCGGTCGACGACATCTCGTTCGAAATCGCGCGCGGGAGCTGTGTCGGCCTGCTCGGGGGCAACGGCGCGGGAAAAACCACATCCATCGCCATGATCATGGGCCTGCTCCTGCCCAGTGCGGGCCGCATCGCGGTGCTGAACGAGAACATGCTGCGCCACCGATTTCGGGTGCTGCCGCGTATCAACTTCTCCTCGCCCTACATGGAGCTACCCCACCGGCTCACCATCGCCGAGAATCTCGCGATCTACGCCGAGCTCTACGAGGTCGCCAACCCGAAGGCACGGATCGCGGAGATCGCCGAGACCCTCGACCTGCTGCCGCTGATGACCCGACCGTCCGGCAAGCTCTCGGCGGGCCAGAAAACACGGGTGGGGCTCGCCAAGGCGCTTCTGAACGCGCCCGAGTTCCTGGCCCTCGACGAACCCACCGCGAGCCTGGACCCCGACACGGCCGACCGGATTCGCGGCTATCTCGAGGATTTCCGAACGCAATCCGGCGGCAGCATCCTGCTCGCCAGCCACAACATGGCCGAGGTGGAGCGGCTGTGCGACGACGTGCTGATGCTGCGCGCGGGCAAGATCGTCGATCGCGGTGCGCCCACGGACCTGATCGGACGCTACGGGCGCGAGACCCTGGAAGAAGTGTTCCTCGATATCGCGCGCACGCCGGGTGGCGAGAACGCCCCGCCGGCGGAGGCGGCCCAATGAGCGCGACCGACCCGGGTGTGGCCCGCCTCACCCCGATCTCCCGGCGCCGGGTCTTCGCCATGGTGCGCCGCTACTGGTACCTGCTGCGCGGTTCATGGCCGCGCATCGTCGAGCTGATGTACTGGCCGACGATCCAGATGATCATGTGGGGGTTCATCACCCTACACCTGCGCGACAGTTCGACCTGGGTCGCCCAGGCCGCCGGCGTCCTACTCACCGGTGTGCTGCTGTGGGATATCCTGTTCCGGGGCCAGCTCGGCTACACCCTGTCGTTCCTCGAGGAGATGTACTCCCGAAACCTGGGGCAGCTCTTCGTCAGCCCCCTGCGCCCGGTCGAGATGGTGCTGGCACTGATGACCACGTCGCTGCTGCGTACGCTGATCGGCATCGTGCCGGCCGCGCTGCTGGCGATTCCGCTCTTCGCCTGGAACGTGTTCTCGATCGGCCTGCCGCTCGTCGCCTTTTTCGCGCTGTTGCTGGTCATGGGTTGGGCTGTGGGAATGCTCGTGACCGCGCTCCTGCTGCGCGTCGGCCTTGGAGGCGAGAGCCTCGCCTGGTTCGTCGTCTTCCTGTTGATCCCGGTCTCGGCCGTCTACTACCCGGTGGACGTGCTGCCGGTCTGGCTGCAGGCCGCCGCCTATGCCCTGCCGCCGGTTTACGTGTTCGAGGGGATGCGCGCCGTCCTCTTCGAGGGTGCCTTCCGCTGGGACTATTTCCTCGCCGCGGTCGGCCTCAATATCCTCTACCTGTGCCTGGGCGCGGCGGCCTTCCTGTGGAGCTTCCGCACCGCGCGGGTCAAGGGCCTGCTCCTGCAGGGCGGCGAGTAGCCGCGCCGCGGTTAGTGCGCCCGGTTACTAACGGCCGCGTCCGCAAAGGTCGCCATGCCGTTGTGACAGGCCAGCGCCGCGCGCACGATCTGGATCGCCAGCGCCGCGCCCGACCCCTCGCCGAGACGCATCGCGAGTGCCAGCAGCGGCACCTTGTCGAGTTTCTCGCACAGCGCGCGGTGGGCCGGCTCGGCCGACAGGTGCCCGATCATGCAATGGTCGATCGCGTGTTCGTCGAGCGCATGCAGGACGGCGCCCGCCGCCGTGGAGGTATAGCCGTCGAGCAGCACCGGCACGCCCGCGAGCCGGGCGGCGATGATGGCGCCGGCCATGGCCGCGATCTCGTGGCCGCCGAGCGCCCGCAGGACCTGGAGCGGGTCGTCGAGCAGGTCGCGGTTGGCCGCAACGCCGGCTTCCACCGCCGCGACCTTCGCCGCCATCGCCTCACCCGAGACGCCGGTGCCCGGCCCGACCCAGTCCTGGGGCGCGCCACCATAGAGCGCGTGGCAGATCGCCGCCGCCGCGGTGGTGTTCGCGATCCCCATCTCGCCGAGCGCGATCAGCTCGACCCCCGCCTCGACGCTCATCATGCCGTAGGCGACGGCCTTTGCGCAGTCGGCCTCGCTCAGGGCCGGGCCTTGCGTGAAATCTTCGGTCGGCGTCTCGAGCGCCATCTCGTAGACCCGCAGATCCGCGTCGGCCAGCTCGGTGAGCTGGTTCACCGCCGCCCCGCCGGCCACGAAATTCTGCACCATCTGGGCCGTGACCTCGGCCGGGTATGCCGACACGCCGCGCGCCGCCACGCCGTGATTGCCGGCGAAGACCGCGACCCGGGCATGGCCGACATTGGGCGGATGCCGTCCCTGCCAGGCCGCCACCCACTCGGTGATCTCCTCGAGCCGGCCGAGCGCCCCCGGCGGCTTCGTCAGCTCGGCCTCGCGCGCGCGCGTCGCCGTGACCGCCGCCACGTCGGGCCCGGGCAACTCGCCGATAAGTTTTCGGATCTCGTCGAAATCCGGGCCGCCGGAAGGTTCGGCGCCGTTGCCAGAGTCGCTCATATCGTGTGACCGCAAGTTCCGTTTCGGAAAGGGAAGGGTTGTCCTATAAGTCGGGCATGGATGCAAACGACGAGACGGGCCCGGGCACGACCGCCGCACAACTTCGCCTGGCGGTGACGTTCCTGACGCGCCTGCCCGTCGCGCGGGACCCGGGCATCAACGACGAACCCGGCATGGCACCGCCAAGTCTCGCCTCCGCGATGTGGCTCTTCCCGCTGGTCGGCTTCGGCATCGGCGGCGCGGGGGCGCTCGTGCTCGGCGCACTCGCCTGGGGCGGGGTGCCGGCCCCCGTCGCGGCGACGCTGACCGTCGGGGTCATCATCTGGTTCACCGGCGCACTCCACGAGGACGGGCTGTCCGACGTCGCCGACGGTTTCGGCGGAGGCAGCGACCGCGACCGCAAGCTCGAGATCATGCGCGACAGCCGGCTCGGCGCCTACGGCACTGTCACCCTCGCGGTCGTGATCGTCGCAAAGATCGCGGCGCTGGCAACCATCGCCGCCCATGACGTGGGCGCGGCCGCCGGCGCGCTGATCGCAGCCGCCGTGTGGAGCCGCGCCCTAATCGCGCCGACCATGCGCTGGCTCGAGCCGGCGCGTGCGGACGGTCTAGGGGCGGATACGGGCGCGCCGAACGAGGGCGACAGCCTGAAAGGGCTCGCTCTCGCAATCCTGCTGGTTCTTCTCGTCCTCGCCACCCCCGCCGGGTGGGGCGTCATCACCGTGCTCGTGGCCGGCGGCCTCGGAGCGCTCGCCGTCGGCCTGATCGCGCTCCGCCAGGTCGGCGGCTACACCGGCGACGTGCTGGGCGCGGGGCAGGCCATCGCAGAAACCGCCGCGCTGGTCGCCGCCAGCGCCGTCATCTCAGGGAACATGTCATGACAACGCGCACACGCTGGTGGTGGATCCGCCACGCCCCCGTCCGCTCGACCGGCGGCCGGATCTACGGTAACAGCGACCCCGTCGCCGACACCGACGATCCGCCCACCTATGCGGGGCTCGCGCGGTTGCTCCCCGCGGACGCGTTCCTGGTCACCTCGCACCTCCAGCGCACCCACCAGACTGCGGACGCTATCAAGGCGGCCGGCCTCGCACTGCCCGACGCCCACATCGAAGAGGACCTCGCGGAGCAGAATTTCGGCGACTGGCAGGGCCGCAAGCGCGAGGAGGTCTATGCCGAGCTCGATCCCAGGCACATGTTCTGGCTGGCCCCGGCCCACACCCGCGCGCCCGGCGGCGAGAGCTTCGCGGAGCTGATGGACCGGGTGACAGGCGTGATCGACCGGCTGACCGCGGAACACTCCGGCCGCGACATCGTGGCGGTGACCCATGGCGGCACCATCCGCGCGGCGATCGGCCATGCGCTCGGCCTCGACCCCGAGGCGGCACTGACCTGCCAGGTGGACAATTGTTCGCTCACCCGCATCGACCATTTCGGGCCGACCGCGAGCCATCCGGAGGGGGCGTGGGCGATTTTCCACATCAACCAACTGCCGACCATGGACTCGACGCTGGTTCCCGATCACACGGCCATGCTAGCCTCGGTCCAGCGCTGAAACAGGGAAGTCCGGTGCGGAACCCGACGGTTCCAAGGCCGGCGCTGCCCCCGCAACTGTAACGGTCAGGCCCGGCGCGACACCCACTGGCGGCAACGCCGGGAAGGATGCGAGCGGGCCGTCGATCCGGAGCCAGGAGACCTCTTCGGCGCACGACATCCGCGCATCCCTCGGGAGGAGGACCAGCGCCCGTGACCGCAGACACGACCGGCGACCGGCCGAACCAGACGACCGCGACGAACGACGATAGCCCGCGCGCTTCGGACAGCGCGCTTCTGCCCGGGCTGACCCTCGTGCTCGGCGGCGCGAAGTCGGGCAAGAGCCATCACGCGGAAACGCTTGTCGCGGGGCATCTCGAGGCGAGCGCCAGCATCGTGCGGCCGACCTACATCGCAACGGCAGAGGCCGGCGACGGTGAGATGGCGAACCGCATCGCGGAGCACCGCGCGCGCCGCGGCGACCGCTGGCACACGGAGGAGACGCTCCTGGCGCTCGCCGACACGGTCGTGCGCGCGACCGACGACGGGCAGCCGGCACTGATCGACTGCCTGACCCTGTGGCTCTCGAACGTGATGCATGCGGAACTCGACATCGATGCCGAGGCCGCGAGCCTGCTCGACGCCTTCGAGCATGCGCGCGGGCCGGTGGTCTGCGTTTCGAACGAGGTCGGCCTCGGGATCGTGCCGGACAATGCGCTGGCGCGCGCCTTCCGCGACGCAGCCGGACGGCTCAACCAGATCGTCGCGGCCCAGGCCGACCGCGTGGACTTCATCGCCGCCGGCCTCCCCGTCACCCTCAAGCCCTGAGATCGCCTCTCCATGAACCGCATCCCCGCCACCGTCGTCACCGGGTTTCTCGGCGCCGGCAAGACCAGCCTGATCCGCCACCTCGTCGAGAATGTCGGCGGACGGCGCATCGCGCTCGTCATCAACGAGTTCGGCGACCTCGGGGTCGACCGGGACATCGTCGAGGGCTGCGCCATCCCGGGCTGCGCGGAGGAAGACGTGGTCGAGCTGGCCAACGGCTGCATCTGCTGCACGGTGGCCGATGATTTCCTGCCGACGATCACGGCCCTGCTCGACCGGGAAGACCCGCCCGATCACATCGTCATCGAGACCTCGGGCCTCGCGCTGCCCAAGCCCCTGGTCAAGGCCTTCGCCTGGCCCGAGGTGCGCGCCCGCACGACGGTGGACGGGGTGGTCACCGTGGTCGATGCCGCCGCTGTCGCCGCCGGACGCTTCGCCGACGACCCCGACGCGGTCGCCGCGGCCCGGGCCGAGGACCCGTCGCTGGATCACGACAACCCGCTGGAGGAGTTGTTCGTCGACCAGGTGAGCTGCGCCGACCTGATCGTCGTGAACAAATCCGACCTGGTCGACGCCGGTGATAACGCGGTAGAGGCCGCGCTGGCGCCCCACCGCCGGGAGGGCGTCCGCGCCGTCAACGCAACCCATGGCCGGCTCGATCCGGCGGTCCTGCTCGGGCTCGACGCGGAGGCCGAGGACGACCTCGACACACGGCCGAGCGTCCATGACGGCGCCGACGAACACGATCATGACGACTTCGACAGCTTCACCGTGGCACTCGGGCCCGTGCGCGACCCGGATGCGCTGGAACGCCGGCTCGTCGCGGCAGTGAACGACCACGACATCTTCCGCATCAAGGGCTTCGCCCACGTTCCCGGGAAGCCCCGGCGGCTGGTGGTGCAGGGCGTCGGCGGCCGCTTCCAGCGCTACTTCGACCGCGACTGGAAGGCCGACGAGACGCCGCGAACCGAACTGGTGGTGATCGGGCGCAGCGGGATGGACCGGGCCGGCATCGAAGCGGCGATCCGGGACGCCTGATGCATCTCCTCGCCGCCGCCCCGGGCGCCGTCGACGACGGCTCCGAAGCCGTCGATCTCGGCCAGACGCCGGGCGATATCCTGGTGCTCACGGCGGCCGACACCGAGATCGCGGCACTCGCGACAGCGAACCGCGCCCGGCTGGCCGACGAGCCGGACGCACCCAGCCTCAGGCTCGCCAACTACCTGCGGCTCGGCCACAACATGTCGGTGGATCTCTATGTGGACGGGATGGTGCGTCACGCGAAGCTGGTGGTGTGTCGGCTGCTCGGCGGGCGCGGCTACTGGCCCTACGGGGTGGACGAGATTCTCGCGGCGTGCCGGGCGGCGGACATCCCCGTCGCCTTCCTGCCCGGCGACGACCAGCCGGACGCCGAGCTGACCAGCCTGACAATGCTCGACGCCGGTGCCGCCTACCGGCTCTGGCAGTATCTGGTGCAGGGAGGCATCGCCAACGCGCACAACTTCCTCGCCTTTGCCGGAACCCTGATCGGGTACGAACGCGACTGGCACGAGCCATCGCCGCTGACCCGGGCAGGCCTCTACTGGCCCGGCGCGGGCGAGGTCACGCTGGACGAACTTCGGCACCGCTGGCGCGACGGGGCGCCCGTCGTGGGCGTGCTCTTCTACCGGGCGCTCGTGCAGGCGGCGAACCTGGCGCCGGTGGACGCGCTGATCGCCGCGCTCGGCCAGAGAGGCCTCAATCCCCTACCCATCCATGCCGCGAGCCTGAAGGATCCGCTCGCCGCCGCCATGATCGCCGAGGCCTTCGCCGCGGCCACGCCCGACGTGATCGTGAACGCCACCGGCTTCGCGCTGTCTGCGCCCGGCGCGCCGCTGGAACGGGGACCGCTCGCCGGCACCGACGCGCCGGTGCTGCAGATCGTCTTCGCGGGTAGCGACACCGAGAGTTGGCGCGCGGGCGCGAATGGCCTGTCCGCCCGCGACATCGCCATGAACGTCGCCCTGCCCGAGGTGGACGGGCGGGTCCTGACCCGGGCCGTGTCCTTCAAGGGTGCACAGATGCGCGACGATCTGGCCGAGACCGACATCGTCGCCTACGAACCGGTCGCCGACCGCATCGACTTCACCGCGGACCTCGCCGCAAACTGGGCAAAGCTGCGCAACACCCCTGTCGCGGATCGCCGGATCGCGATCGTGCTCGCCAATTATCCCAACCGCGACGGGCGGATCGGCAACGGGGTCGGCCTCGACACGCCCGCCGGGGTCATGTGCGTGCTCGGGGGAATGGCCCGCGCGGGCTACGGGATCGATGATGCGCCCGCCGACGGTGACGCGCTGGTCGCCCGCCTGCAGGCCGGCCCGACCAACGCCGGGGTCGCGGGGCGGGTCGTCGAGGAAACGCTCCCGCTGCCCGACTATGAGCAGTTCTTCGCGGCGCTCCCGGAGTCCGTTCGCGACGCGGTAAACGACCGCTGGGGGCCGCCCGAGGCCGACCCGATGTTCATGACGGGTCGGACCGACTGCGGCGCGTTCGCCGTACCGGCCTTCCGCCGCGGGAACGTCGCCATCGGGCTGCAGCCGGCGCGCGGCTACAACATCGACCCGGCGGAGAGCTATCACGACCCCGACCTGGTCCCGCCCCACGGCTATCTCGCATTCCATGCCTGGCTCCGCCACGCCTTCGCGGCCGACGCCGCCGTGCATTTCGGCAAGCACGGCAACCTCGAATGGCTGCCCGGCAAGGCGGTCGCTCTGTCGCGGGACTGCTTCCCCGAGGCCGCGCTCGGCCCGATGCCCCATGTCTATCCCTTCATCGTCAACGACCCCGGCGAGGGCACCCAGGCCAAGCGCCGGGCGGCGGCGGTGATCGTCGATCACCTGACACCGCCAATGGCGCGCGCGGAGACCTATGGTCCGCTGAAGGATCTAGAAGCGCTGGTTGACGAGTATTACGAGGCGGCGAACGTGGATCCGCGGCGGCTCGCGATTCTCGGCAAGCAGATCGTCGCGCTGGTTCGCGAGACGGGCCTCGACCGCGATCTCGGCTTCGCGGCGGACGCGGACCTCAACGATGCCGACGCCCTCAACCGGCTCGACGGCTATCTGTGCGAACTGAAAGAGCTCCAGATCCGCGACGGGCTGCATGTGTTCGGGCAAGCCCCGACCGGCGCGCTCCGCACGGGATTGATTGCAGCGCTGGCCCGCCTGCCCCGCGGCGCGGATGACCTCGGGGACGCCTCCCTGCTGCGCGCCCTCGCCGACGACCTCGCGCTCGGCTTCGACCCGCTCGACTGCGACTTCGCCGACTCGTGGGAAGGGCCGCGCCCTGAAGTGCTCGACGGCGGCGGCCCCTGGCGCACGGCGGGAGACACGGTCGAACGGCTGGAGCTGCTCGCCGCGAACCTCATCGAAGGCAGCGCCGAACCCGAGCCTGTCTGGACCACAACCAACGCCGTACTCGAACGGATCCACACACAGATCGCGCCGGGCGTGGACGCGTCGGGTGCGGCCGAGCTCGACGGGCTCCTGACCGGGCTCGACGGCCGGTTCGTCGCGCCCGGACCGTCGGGTGCGCCGACACGCGGCCGGCCCGACGTGCTCCCCACGGGCCGCAACTTCTTCTCGGTCGATACCCGGACCGTGCCCACCCCCGCGGCCTGGGAGCTGGGATGGAAGTCCGCGCAGCTGCTGGTCGAGACCCACGCCCAGAGCCATGGCGACTGGCCGCGCGCCGTGGCGCTCTCGGCCTGGGGCACCAGCAACATGCGCACCGGCGGCGACGACATCGCCCAGGCGCTGGCGCTGATCGGCGCACGGCCGACCTGGGATGGCGCGTCACGGCGGGTCACCGGGTTCGAGATCATGCCGGTCTCGGTACTCGACCGCCCCCGGGTCGATGTGACGCTCCGCGTGTCGGGTTTTTTCCGCGACGCCTTCCCCGGCCTGATCGATCTGTTCGACAGTGCGGTGACGGCCATCGCCGCCATCACCGACGAAAGCCCGCGTGACAACCCGCTGGCGGATCGCGTTGGCGCGGAGACACAACGTCTGGTGGCGACCGGAATGGATGTCGAGAAAGCACAAAGGCGCGCTGGCTACCGAGTCTTCGGGTCCATGCCCGGCGCCTACGGTGCCGGACTCCAGGCACTGATCGACGAACGCGCCTGGGAAACCGCCGACGATCTCGCCGCCGCTTACATCGCCTGGGGCGGCTGGGCCTATGGGGCGGGCGCAGGCGGCGGTCGGGCCGACGCTTACGGCGTGGCGGCCCACGACATCTTCGCCCGGCGGCTCGGGCGGGTCGAGGCGGTGATCCAGAACCAGGACAACCGCGAGCACGACCTGCTCGACAGCGACGACTACTACCAGTTCGAGGGCGGGCTCGCGGCCGCGATCACGAGCGAGTCCGGCCGCGAACCGGCGGTCTATCACAACGACCATTCCCGCCCCTTCGCCCCGGCGATCAGGACACTCGAGGCCGAGATCTCCCGGATCGTGCGCGGGCGGGTCACCAATCCGAAATGGATCGCCGGCGCGATGCGCCACGGCTACAAGGGCGCCTTCGAGATGGCGGCGACGGTGGATTATCTGTTCGCGTTCGCCGCCACCACCAGCGCCGTGCGCGACGACCAGTTCGACACGGTCTACGACGCCTTCGTCGCCGACGATCGGGTCCGGGCATTTCTCGGTGAGCACAACCCGGCCGCGCTCGCCGAGATGGCCGAGCGGTTCCTCGAGGCCGCGGAGCGTGGCCTGTGGCGGGCGCGCTCGAACTCGGCCTATGCTCGCCTGAGCGAACTGGCCGGCCGCCGATGGGAGGAGACCGCATGAGCGACAGCAGCGAGACCGACGACGCCCGCTGGGCCGACAAGAAGCGCAAGCAGAAGGCCGCGCGCGACCGAATGCTCGCGACCAAGACCCGCGAGAAGGGCCTCTTGATGGTCCACACCGGCAAGGGCAAGGGCAAGACCACCGCCGCCATGGGCTTGGCCATGCGCGCGCTCGGCAACGGCATGAAGGTCGGGATCGTCCAGTTCGTGAAGGGGAAGTGGGAGACCGGCGAGCGCGAGATCCTCGAGCACTTCGCCGACCGGGTGACGATCCGGGTCATGGGGGAAGGCTTCTCGTGGGATTCCCAGGACCGGCAGCGCGATATCGCGGCCGCCGAGGCGGCCTGGGAGATGGCGAAGGAGATGATCGCCGACCCGCAATACGGCCTCGTCGTCCTCGACGAGCTCAACATCCCGCTGCGTTACGACCATCTCGACGTCGACGCGGTGGTGGCCGGCCTCCAGGAGAAACAGCCCGACATGCATGTCGTCGTCACGGGGCGCAACGCGAAGCCCGAGCTGATCGAGGCGGCCGACATGGTGACAGACATGACCATGGTGAAGCATCACTTCCGCGACGACGTGAAGGCGCAGAAGGGCATCGAGTTCTGAGGCGGCCATGAAAACCCCGGCGCTGATGTTCCAGGGCACCGGCTCGGACGTGGGCAAGTCGCTGATCGTCGCCGGGCTGGCCCGGCTGTACGCGCGCCAGGGCCTCGCGGTGCGGCCCTTCAAGCCACAGAACATGTCCAACAACGCGGCGCCGGCCCTGACCCCCGAAACCGGTGGCTGGGGCGAGATCGGCCGCGCCCAGGCGCTCCAGGCACGTGCCGCCGGGCTCACGCCCCACACCGACATGAACCCGGTGCTGCTGAAGCCGCAGAGCGATATCGGCGCGCAGGTCGTCGTAAACGGCCGGGTGACCGGCAACGCCGATGCCCAGGCCTATCACGCGATGAAGCCCGGCCTGCTGCCCGATGTCGTCGCGGCCTACGAGCGGCTCACGGCCGGTGCGGACCTGGTGCTCGTCGAGGGTGCCGGCAGCCCCGCGGAGGTCAACCTGCGGGCCGGCGACATCGCCAACATGGGATTCGCCGAGGCAGCAGACATACCGGTGGTTCTCGTCGGCGACATCGAGCGCGGCGGCGTCATCGCCGCCCTCGTCGGCACATGGACGCTTCTGGCCCCGGACGAGCGGGCGCGGCTCGGCGGCTACATCGTCAACCGGTTTCGCGGCGACCCGCACCTGTTCGACGACGCGCTCCCGGTCATCCGCGACCACACGGGCATGGACTCGCTCGGCATCCTGCCCTGGCTGGACGGCGCCCGCGACCTTCCCGCCGAGGACACGGCCTCTCTCGCCGCCCGCTACGACGGCACCGGTTGGCGGGACGCGGCGGTCCGCATTGCCGCTCCACGCCTGCCGCGGATCGCTAACTTCGACGACCTCGATCCGCTGGCCGCCGAGCCCGGCGTGGCGCTCCGACTCGTCGAACCAGGGGAAGACCTGCCTTCCGACGCCGACGCCATCATCCTGTGCGGCTCCAAGTCCACGCGCGCCGACATGCAGGCGCTTCGGATAGCGGGCTGGTCCAACCAGATCATGGCGGCATCGGCGCGCGGCACCCGGGTCGTCGGCATCTGCGGTGGCTACCAAATGCTCGGTCGCCGGATCGCCGACCCCGACGGCGTCGAGGGATCGCCCGGCGAGACCCCGGGGCTCGGATTGCTCGACGTCGACACCGTGATCACACCCGATAAGACTCTAGAGGCGGTGAGTGGAACCGCTTCCGGCAAGGCCGTTTCCGGTTTCGAGATGCACATGGGCGTCACCTCGGGGCCCGATGCGGCCAACCCCGTCGTCCTGATCGGGGACGCGCGGCGCACCGACGGCGCGCAAACGGCAAACGGGCACATATGGGGTACATATGTGCACGGCCTGTTCGCCGCGGACGGGTTTCGTCACGGTTTCCTGAAAAGCCTGAATTCCGCGCACAGCGCGGGTCTCGCGTGGGACCGGCAGATAGACGTTGCGCTCGACCGTCTCGCCGACCACATAGAGGAGCATGTGGACACCGCCCGGCTGCTCGGTATCGCGGGCGCCCGCTAGACACGGAGCCTGACGATGCGTTGCCTGAAACTCCTCGTCACGACCCTCGCCGCGACCTTCCTGCTCGCAAGCGCGGCCCATGCCGGCGCGATTCATACCGATGTCCCGGCCAAGGTCGACCCCGCAAAGCGCTACCTGATCTACCTCCACGGCGCGTAGCCCGAAACCAAGGCCCTCTCGGAGCCGCACCCGAAACGAGGCCTCTTCGAGTATGACAAGATCGTCAAGGGTCTCGCGGCCCGCGACTTCGAGGTCATCTCGCAGCTGCGCCGGGAGAAGACAAACCCGCGCCATTACGCACGGACCGTCGTCGTGCCGCAGATCGCAGCCCTGGTCGAGAAGGGCGTTCCGGCAAACCGGATCACGATCGCAGGCTTCTCGAAGGGCGGCAACATGGTTCTCCTGGTCATGGCACTGGCGAAGCAACCGGAGGTGAACTTCGTCAACATGGCGGGCTGCGGCAAGGGCCGGTTCCGCGCCGCCTATGACAGCTTCCTCGCCAACGACGCCCCGAAGATGCAGGGGGAAATGCTGTCGCTGTTCGACGAGGCGGAAACCATCGCGGGGACCTGCAGCGAGGCCGCCGCGCCGGCGCCGCGCATGAAGATGACCGAGGAGATCCTCAAGATCGGCAAGGGGCATGGAAGCTTCTACGCCGCACATCCGGCCTGGCTCGACCGGATTTCCGCCTGGGCCGGGCGCAAGACCACGCCGAAGACGAACTGAGTGCCTAACGCAGCGCGATCGTGGCAAGCAGGGCGACGATGACCGCCTCGAACAGGCACGCCACGACGAACAGGTAGAGCGCGCGCCGCACCTCGGCGCTTCCCGACTGGGCGCTGAACTCTCCGCCGACCCAGGGCTCGTTCTCCGTCCGGCCGTCATAGCTGCGCGGCCCCGCCAGCGCGACCCCGATCCCACCGGCCATCGCCGCCTCCGGCCAGCCGGCGTTGGGCGAGCGGTGCTTGCCCCCGTCGCGGGAGAGCACCCGCATGGCCGACAAGGGCCGCCCGCGCGGCACGAAGGCACTCGCCATCACGATCAGGATCGCGGCGATCCGCGCCGGCAGGTAGTTGGCGACATCGTCCAGCCTTGCGGCGACCATGCCGAAGGCCGCGTGGCGCGAGGTCCGGTAGCCGATCATCGAATCCATCGTGTTGATCGTCTTGTAAACAAGCAGGCCGGGCAGCCCGAACAGCAGGTACCAGAAGACGGGGGCGACCACACCGTCCGCGAAATTCTCCGCCAGGCTCTCGATCGCGGCCCGTGCCACGCCATGGCTGTCGAGCTGTTTCGGATCGCGGCCGACGATACGCGCGACCGCCCCGCGCGCGCCGTCCAGTCCCTCCCCATCGAGTGCCCGGGCGACATCGCGGACATGGTCGAACAGGCTGCGCTGGGCCACCAGAAACGTAGCGGCGAGCAACTCGACCGCCCAGCCATAGGGATAGGCGCGGGCGAGCTCGCCGAGACCCCATCCGACCGCGCCCGCGAGCGCGACCATCAAAAGAACCACCAGCGCACCCCGCCTGCGCCGTGTCGCATCGCTCCGCCGTTCGCGGTTGAGCCTGCGGTCGAACCAGCCGACGAGCCCACCGACGAGCGCGACCGGATGCGGAACGATTCTGAAAAGCGGCCCGAACTCGCCGAAAACGGCGTCGATCGCCAGCGCCGCAAACAGGATCGCGGCGATCGAAAGGCCCGCGATTTCAGGGTCCAGAAGCATCGCGGCATCCTGCGAGCGCCGGCCGCGCCGGGTCAATTCGCGCAGGCATCGCAACGCGGCCGTTCGGCCGTGTCTCGCCCCTTGGCCGGGCGGGTCCGGCATGGTCTATTGGACGGCGAGGAGCAGGTCATGTCCGAAGAGTTTGGCATCATGGTGTGCGGCCACGGGAGCCGCGACGAGGGCGCGGTGCGCGAGTTCGCGGTGGTCGCGGAGGCGCTGCGCGCGCGGTTCTCCGACCGCGAGGTCGAGCACGGGTTTCTCGAATTCGCGACGCCGATCATCCGCGACGGCCTCGACAAGCTGGTCGCGCGCGGCGTCACACGCATCTTTGCCCTGCCGGGCATGCTGTTCGCCGCGGGGCATGCGAAGAACGATATCCCGTCCGTGCTGAACACCTATGCCGCCCAGAATCCGGGTGTCGAGATCATCTACGGCCGCGAGCTGGGCATCGATCTGAAGATGATCCGTGCCGCCGGGGACCGGGTGCAGGAGGCGGTCGCGGAAGCCAACGCGACCCTGGGCGAGATCCCGATGCACGAGACGATGCTGCTCACGGTGGGCCGCGGCGCGTCCGATCCCGATGCGAACTCCAACGTGGCGAAGGTGTCGCGGATGCTCTGGGAAGGCCTCGGCTTTGGCTGGGGCGAAACCGCCTATTCCGGGGTTACCTTCCCGCTCGTGCAACCCGGGCTCGAGCACGCCGTGAAGCTGGGCTACCGGCGGATCATCGTTTTCCCCTACTTCCTGTTCACCGGCGTCCTTGTGAACCGGATCTACGACCACACCGACATGGTCGCGGCGAACCACCCGGACGTCCAGTTCGTGAAAGCGCCCTACATGAACGATCACCCGCAGGTCCTGGAGACCTTCGCGGATCGGGTCGACGAGATCCTGAACGGCACGAACCTGATGAACTGCCAGATGTGCAAGTACCGTGAACAGGTGCTCGGCTTCGAGACGGAGGTGGGGTTGCCTCAGGAAAGTCATCACCATCATGTCGAGGGCATTGGCACGGGCGAGGCGCACGGTCACTCCCATGGGCATTCCCACGGCCACGCCCACGATCATCATAATCATGACCACGATCACGGGCATCACCACCCCTACCCCCATGCCAATCATCCGCACGGTCCGCGCACGCTCCCCGCGGAAGGCGACTGACGCGCCACGAGCCGATGAACAGCCCCGACTATCTGCGCGACCCCGATGCGATCTACGCCGCGTCGTTCGCGGCCATCGACGACGACGCCGACCTGTCCGCGATTCCCGCCGATCTCCAAGATATCGCGCGACGCCTCGTCCACGCGGTCGGCGACCCGGACCTGGTCGCGGATTTCGTTGCAAGCGCCGAGGCCGGCCAAGCCGGCCGGGCAGCGCTGACGACAGGCGCGCCGATCCTGACGGATTCGCGGATGCTGGCCGACGGCATCATCCGGTCCCGCCTGCCCGCCGGCAATCGGGTGATCTGCACCCTGGGCCTGGGCAGCGTCGCGGGCAACGCCACGCGTGCGGCAACGACACGCTCCGCGGCGGCCGTCGAGCTGTGGGCGCCGTTCCTCGGCGACGCGGTTATCGCCATCGGCAACGCGCCGACCGCCCTGTTCCGATTGCTGGAAGGGATCGCCGCGGGCTGGCCCCGGCCCGCGCTGATCGTCGGGCTGCCGGTCGGTTACGTCGGCGCCGCCGAATCCAAGGAAGCCCTGATCGCCGCAGCACCCGCGCCGTTCCTCACGCTGCGCGGCCGGCGCGGCGGGAGCGCCCTCGCGGCCGCCGCCGTCAACGCGCTGGCCCAACGAGATCAGTAGTGAATGCCTGGCTCAACATCGTCGGCGTTGGGGCGGACGGCCTGTCGGGCCTGCCGCCGACGTCCCGCACGCTGGTCCAGACCGCGGACCTGATCGTTGGCGGCGCTCGCCATCTCGACATGGTCGATAACAACGCGGCCCGGAAGCTCGCCTGGGAATTTCCCCTGGACGGGCTGATCGCGGAGATCAGGGCGGCGCGCGAAAGCCGGGTCGTTGTCCTGGCGACGGGGGACCCGATGGCCTTCGGCATCGGCTCCACGCTCGCCCGGCATTTCGATATCTCGGATATGACGATTCTGCCCGCGCCGGGCGCGTTCAGCCTCGCCGCCGCGCGCCTCGCCTGGCCACTGCACGGTTGCACCTGCCTCACCCTGCACGGACGACCGCTCGACCTCCTGAACCATCACCTGCAACCGGGCCGGCGACTCCTGATCCTTAGCCACGACGGCGAGACCCCGGCAAGAATCGCGGCACTGCTTCGCGCAAACGGGTTCGCCGACAGCCGGATCACCGTGCTGGAGAACATGGGCGCGGAGGCCGAGAACCGGATCGCGGCGACGGCGGCAAACTGGGATGTACCCCGCACCGCGGATCTGAACACCGTCGCCCTCGATTGCATCGCGGGGCCCGACGCACGCATCCTGCCGCCGGTCGCCGGTCTCCCCGATGACGTCTTCGATCATGACGGCCAGATGACCAAGCAGGTGGTGCGCGCTGCCACGGTCGCCGCCCTTGCGCCCCTGCCCGGCCACACGCTCTGGGACCTCGGCGCGGGCTGCGGCTCGGTCGCGATCGAATGGCTGCGCGCGGCCCAGGACGTGCAGGGCCAGGGCGCGACCGCCATCGCGGTCGAGCGCGACGCAGGACGATGCGCCATGGCCGCGCGGAATGCGGCCCGCCTCGGGACACCCTTCCTGGATATCCGCGAGGCCGAGATCATCGCCACCATCGACGACCTGTCCGCGCCGGACGCGGTGTTCATCGGCGGCGGGCTGTCGTCGGGGGGCACGGCCCTGATCGAAGCCGCCTGGGCACGCCTGGCCCCCGGCGGCCGCCTGGCCGCGAACGTGGTCACGCTCGAGGGCGAGCGCAGCCTTCTGGACGCCCATGCGCGATACGGCGGCACGCTCACCCGGATCGCCGTCAGCCACGCCGATCCGGTCGGCGGGCTGACCGGGTGGCGCCCGGCCATGCCGGTGACCCAGTGGAGCGTCGTGAAATCATGAGCGGCCCCGCGCGCGGCACCGCGTTCGGGATCGGAGTCGGACCCGGCGACCCGGAACTGATGACGCTGAAGGGCGCACGGATCCTGTCCGAAACAGCCGTCGTCGCCTATCCCGCACCCGACAACGGCGACAGTCTCGCGCGCGCCATCGCTGCCCCGCACCTGCGCGCCGAGGCGATGGAGATCACGATCCGAATCCCCATGTCGGGCGACCGGTTCCCCATCGAGGCCGTGTACGACCGAGCGGCGGCGGAAATTGGTGAACACCTCTCCGAGGGCCGGGACGTCGCAATCCTGTGCGAGGGCGACCCGTTCTTCTACGGCTCCTTCATGTACCTGTTCGCACGGCTGGCCGACCGGTGGCCGGTCGAGGTGATACCGGGCGTCTCGTCTCTCACCGCCTGCGCCGCGGCCACCGACACGGCGCTCGCGGCGTTGACCGATGTGCTGACAGTCCTGCCCGGGCCGCTGCCCGACACGGTGCTACGTGCGCGCCTGGCGGAAACCGACGCCGCCGCGATCATCAAGGTCGGCCGGCACTTGCCGCGAATTCGCGCGCTGTTGGCCGAGATGGGCCTGGCGCAGAACGCGCGGTATGTCGAACGCGCGACGATGGATCACGAGCGGGTCAGCCCACTCGATGACGTCGGCGACGACGCGAACGCCCCCTACTTCTCGATGATTCTCGTCCACAAGCGCGGGACGGCCTGGGCATGAGCACCGGACAGGACATCGCGCTTGTGGCCCTCAACCCAGCCGGGGCCGCGCTCGCACGGAGACTGCAGGCGGACCTTCCCGGCAGTCGGGTGCACGGCCTTGCCGCGCGGGTCGACGACTGCGACATCGCATTCGATGACACGGCAACATATCTCGCGGACCTGTTCGCGAATGGCCGGGCCATCGTCGGCATCTGCGCGGCCGGGATCCTGGTGCGCGCGCTGGCGGCACGGCTCGCGAACAAGCGCACCGAACCCCCTGTCCTCGCCGTCTCGCCCGACGGCCTGCACGTCGTGCCGGTCCTGGGCGGGCATCACGGCGGCAACGCCCTCGCGGCCCGCATCGCCGCGCTAACCGGCGGGACGGCGGCGATCACCACCGCGGGCGATTCCGTGCTCGGCGTCGCACTCGACGATCCGCCGCCGGGCTGGCACCTGGCGAACCCCGAGGCCGCCAAGCCCGTCATGGCGGCGGCGTTGACGGACGATCCCCCCAACCTTGTGATCGAGGCCGGCGATCCGGCCTGGCTCGCGCGCCTGCCGATCGGGCGCGACGGCACATGGATGATTCGAATCAGCGACCGGAACATCGCACCGTCGGACGACGAACTTTTGTTGCACCCACCCACCCTCGCGGTCGGCGTCGGGTGCGCGCGCGACTGCGCGCCGGACGAGCTCACCGCGCTGGTCGATGACGCCCTCAAGGCCGGCGGCCTGTCACCCGCATCCGTCGCGCTTGTTGCCAGCATCGACGTGAAGATGGACGAGGCTGCGGTCCACGCCATTGCGACGCACCTGGATGCGCCGGCTCGCTTCTTCGATGCCCCGCGCCTGGAAGCCGAAACTCCGCGGCTCGCCAACCCTTCGGACGTCGTCTTCCGCGAGGTCGGCGCACACGGAGTCGCCGAGGCGGCGGCGCTCGCGGCGGTCGGCCAGGAGGGCGCGCTGGTCGTCGCCAAGCAAAAGTCCGAGCACGCGACCTGCGCAATCGCACGCGGGACAAGCCTCGTCGCGTCGGAGATCGGCCGCGCGCGCGGCACCCTCGCGATCGTGGGCACGGGACCGGGCGACTCCGCGTACCGGATCTCGGCGACCGACCGGGCCGTCGCGGCGGCGACCGACCTGGTGGGTTACGGGCCGTACCTGGACCTGCTTGGCGACGCCGTGGCCGGCAAGAGGCGGTACGACTTCGATCTCGGTGCCGAGGAAGACCGCTGCCGCCACGCCCTCGCGCTGGCCGCCGAGGGCCGGAACGTTGCGCTTGCCTCCAGCGGCGACCCGGGAATCTTCGCCATGGCGAGCCTGGTGTTCGAACTTCTTGACCGGAACGAGGACCCAGCATGGCGGCGGATTGCGATCGACGTCCATCCTGGCGTGTCAGCCATGCAGCTCGCCGCCGCCCGGGCCGGCGCCCCTCTGGGCCATGATTTCTGCACGATCTCCCTGTCCGACCTGCTCACGCCATGGCCTGCAATCGAGGCCCGGCTCCGTGCCGCGGCCGCGGCCGACTTCGTCGTCGCGCTCTACAACCCGGCGAGCCGTCGGCGGCGTCATCAGCTCGAGATCGCGCGCGACATCCTACTCGCCGAGCGCCCCGGCGACACGCCGGTCGTGGTCGCCCGCAACCTAGCGCGCGACGGCGAACAGTTGGACGTCGTGTCCCTCACCGAGCTGAAGCTCGATTCGATCGACATGCTGACGGTCGTGATCGTCGGTAACAGCCAGTCACGCACACTCGAACTGTCGGAACGGACGCGCGCCTATACACCGCGCGGCTATGCCGCGAAGGACCGCAAAACGGGAAAGCGTCCCGCATAGGCACCGGCCGGCCACAGGATTTGCCGGTACACTTCGCGGGGGTGCGAGGGTAAGACACTTCCATGACCGTTTACTTCATCGGCGCCGGCCCCGGCGCGCCCGATCTCATCACATTGCGCGGCCGCGACCTGATCGCGCGCTGCCCCGTCTGCCTGTATGCCGGATCCCTCGTACCTCGCGAGGTCCTCGACCACGCCCCCGACGGAGCCGAGATCACCGACACCGCACCACTGAACCTCGACGAAATCATTGACCGGATCGCAGCGGCGCACGAAGGTGGGAAAGATATCGCGCGGGTACATTCCGGCGACCCCTCGCTCTATGGCGCGATCGGGGAACAGATGCGGCGGCTGGATGCGCTCGGCATTCCCCACGAGATTGTTCCCGGCGTCCCGGCCTTCGCCGCCGCGGCCGCCGGGCTCGGCCGCGAACTCACGCTGCCCGGCGTCAACCAGACGGTCATCCTGACCCGGACGGCGGTAAGGGCCAGCGACATGCCGGAGGGCGAGGAGCTCGCGCGGCTGGCGGAGACCGGCGCGACCCTGGCCGTACATCTCTCGATCAACAATCTCGCCCGCGTGGTACGCGATATCACGCCCCACTACGGCACGGATTGCCCGGTGGTCGTGGGCTATCGGGTCAGCTGGCCGGACGAACGCTTCATCCGCGGAACCCTCGGAACCATTCGCGATGCGGTAAAGGGATCGGGCATCACCCGGACCGCGCTGATCCTCGTGGGCCCCGTCCTGGCGGAAGATCTGGGTACCGGGTTCGACGACAGCCGGCTCTACGCCGCGAGCCATCACCACGTGCTGCGGCCGGCGCGGAAAACGGCCGACGCCGACTGACCCGCCTAGCGGGCGCCCGCCTTCTGAAGAATGGATGTCACCTGCCGCGAGCGGCCCTCGCGGGCGAGATCGAACGCCGTCCGCCCGGTGAAGTCCGAGATCGTGACGTCAGCGCCGGCATCGATCAGGATTTGCACGATCCGCGCATGTCCGGCGCGCACCGCCGCCATCAGCGGCGTCCGTCCGTCGCGGTTTTCCTGGTCGATCGACGCGTTGAATGACAGCAGCAGCTCGACGACATCGGAGTGCCCGTTCTCCGCGGCGTGATAGAGCGCGCCGTTCCCCACATTGTCGGCCAGGTTCACGAGCACCTTGTCCTCGAGAAGCAGTTCCATCGCATCGTAACTGCCCTGGATCGCACCCCAGATGAGCGCCGTACGGCCGTCCGTATCGGCCCGGGACTTCCGGTGCTGGCGCACGAGCAGCTCGCGCACCCGCTCGGGGCGGTTCTCGTAGACCGCGACAATCAGCGGATCGTCGGCGAGGATGTTGGTCTGGGCGAGCGCCGGCGCCGACGGCATCAGTGCCGCCGCCATGAAAGCCACGAGAAGCGCCGGGCGGCGCAGCCGCATTCCAATCGTTCCAACCATACGCATCCTTCCTATGTCGCGTCCCGAGCCGGACACGTCAAGTGAGCTGTTCACGCAACCAGCCGAGCGCCGCGTCGACATCCTCGGCCCGCGGCCCGTCCGGCGGCGCCGGGCGGGCGACCATCAGTACCGGCAGGCCCAGCTCGCGCGCCGCATCGAGCTTCGCCCGCGTCGCCATACCTCCCGATGCCTTGCACACAAGTGCGTCGATTTTGTGGTCGTGCAGGAGATCGCGCTCGGCATTCACATCGAACGGCCCCCGCCCTGTCACGACCGTCGCATCCGGCAACGGCAGGGGTGCGTCCGGCGGATCGATCATCCGCACCAGGAACCACGTGTCGCGGCAATCGCGAAACGCCGCCAACTCCGTCCGGCCCACCGTCAGAAACACACGATGCCCAATATCCGGCACCGCCGCCGCGGCCGCATCGATGTCGGAGACCACGCGCCAGTCATCGCCCGGCGCGGGCTCCCAGGGTGGCCTGACTAGCACCAGCCGGGGCACGCGCGCCTGGGCGGCTGCGCTCGCCGCGTTCGCGGAAATCCGTGCCGCGAAGGGATGCGTCGCATCGATAACCGCCCGGACATCATGGGCACGCAGATAATCCGCCAGTGCCGCAGCGCCGCCGAACCCGCCGACGCGCACCCGGCCCGCCGGACGCGCAGGCGCGCGGGTCCGGCCCGCAAGCGACGTGACCACCTCGAAGCGATCGCCCCACGCCTCGACCATCCGCCTCGCCAGCGTCGCGGCTTCGGCGGTGCCGCCCAGGAGCAACAGGGCCGGCCGTTCAGGGGCCGACATGGGCCAATACCTGCCCGTCGCGTGCAACCGCGAGCACATCTACGTCAGCCGCTCCGGCGAGGGCGGCGCGGCAGGTCTCGCGCGCACCGCGCGCGACCGCTTCCGCAAGCGCATTCGCGAAGCCGATCTCTGTCGCCTGCGCCAGGACCCCGCCGGCGGAAGCGGCGTCTTTTGCGCGTGCGAGAACTTCGCGCGGCGCGCCAAGAGACTCGAGCCGGCTCGCCAGCCCTCCCAGATCGACCGACGAGCGGCTCGAATGCAGATCCAGGTGACCGTCCGCCAGCTTCGAAAGCTTTCCGAAACCGCCCGCGATCGTCAGGCGAGGGACGGGATGGGCGCGGACATACTTGAGGAGCGCGCCGGCGAAGTCGCCCATGTCGATCAGCGCGCGTTCCGGAAGATAGTGATACGCGGCGACCGCGGCCTCCGATGTCCGCCCCGTCGCCCCCGCCACATGTTCGACACCGGTCGCCCGCGCGACGTCGATCGCCCGGTGGATGGAATGAATCCAGGACGCGCAGGAATAGGGAATCACGACGCCGGTCGTGCCGAGCACGCTCAATCCGCCGACGATGCCCAGGCGCGGATTCGCCGTCCGTTCCGCAAGCGCTGCGCCGCCGGGAATCGATACGGTCACCAGCAGGTCCGGTGTCACGCCATATTCGACGGCGATCTCCTCCAGCGCCGCAGCGATCATCTCCCGCGGCTTCGGGTTGATCGCCGGCTCTCCCGGCGCAACCGGCAATCCCGGCAGGGTGACGGTGCCGACGCCCTCCCCGGCCGCGAACCGGATACCCGCCCCGGGCGCGCCCGGGGATACTTCGCAGCAGACCCGCGCGCCGTGGGTCACGTCGGGGTCGTCGCCCGCGTCCTTGGTGACCGCCGCGAAGGCACCCCGGTCGGTATGCCGGGCCTCCGCCAGGTCGAAGGTCGCTCGCAGGCCGCGCGGTAGGCGGATGGCGACGGGATCGGGAAAACGGTCCGAGAGCAACGCCTCGTAGGCCGCCTTGGCCGCGGCCGTGGCGCAGGCGCCCGTCGTCCAGCCGCGGCGCAATTCGCCCTGCGGCCGGCGGCCCGGCTCCTCATCATCCTGCGCGACCTCACTCATGCGCCCATCGTAGCGCCCTGTGTGGTTGCCGGGCCAGCGGCGCGGCGCTAGCTTCACGGCATGAACTTCGCGGATCTTGATCTCCCCGTATTCCGGCCCGGCTGGGTCTGGCTCGTGGGCGCCGGCCCCGGCGACCCTGCGCTGCTGACCGTAGGTGCGCTCCACGCGCTCCGGGAGGCGGATGTGGTGGTGCACGACGCTTTGGTCGACCCGCGAATTCTCGCGCTCGCGGGACCGCAGGCCGAACGGATCTACGCGGGCAAGCGCGGCGGCAAGCCGTCCCCGAAGCAGCCCGACATCTCGGCCCGTCTCGTCACCCTGGCCCGCCAGGGCAAACGCGTCCTGCGCCTGAAGGGGGGCGATCCATTCCTGTTCGGGCGCGGCGGCGAGGAAGCCCTCGCGCTGGTCGCCGCGGACATCCCGTTCCGGGTGATACCGGGTGTTACGGCCGCGGTCGGCGGGCTCGCCTATGCCGGCATTCCGATGACCCATCGCGCGACGGCCACCGCCGTCACCTTCGTGACCGGTCACAACCTGTCGGGCAAGGTCCCCGACGAGCTGGACTGGGCCGCCCTGGCCGCGGGCGCGCAGGTCCTCGTCTTCTACATGGCGCTCAAGCACATCGACGAGATCATCGACCGGCTGACCGGCGCCAAGCTCGCGCCCGACACCCCGGCGGCGCTGGTCGCGCACGCCACCACCGACGCCCAGCACGTCGTCGAGACCACGCTGGCCGATGCCAAGCGTGACGCGTCATCGGTGTCACCGCCCGCGCTCTTCGTCGTCGGCGAGGTTGTGCGGCTGCGCGACGGCCTCGACTGGCTGGGCGCGCTGTCGGGACGTGTCCTCGAGCCCGATCCCCTGGGACAGGGAGACATACGCGATGCGGTCTGACCGCATCCGGACGCCGGAACCCGACACGCCGTCCATGATTCCCCGCATCGTGTCCGCGGCGCTCGTGCTGGTTTCGATCGCGACCGTGTTCGCCTATCCCGAGATCTCTGGCCGGACGCTCGGCCTGCCCGGGCGCCTCAATGCCGGGATCATCGGACTGGGCGCGCTCGCCGGGGTCCTGCACATGCTGGGAATCTCGCCCCAGCAACGGCATCTGCGCGCGTTCGCCGGGCCGGTGGTGGCATGGCCGGTTATGATCGCGGGCATCGCCTCCCTGGTCACCGCCTGACCGCGCCGGCATGAACACGCTCCCATGACAGCACCCCGAGGCCTGATCGTCGCCGCGCCCGCATCGGGTAGCGGCAAGACCGTGCTCACGCTCGGCCTGCTCCGCGCACTGCGCAACGCCGGCACACCGGCCATCGGCGCCAAGGCCGGCCCCGACTACATCGACCCGGCATTCCATGCCGCGGCGAGCGGGGCGCCCGCATACAATCTCGATCCCTGGGCGATGCGGGCGGAGACCCTGTCCGGCCTGCTGTCGGGCCCGGCGACCGATACCTCCAGGCCTGTCATCGTCGAGGGCGTCATGGGCCTGTTCGACGGGGTCCACCTGCCCGAACGCCCCGATGCGGGCTCCACCGCCGACCTGGCCACCCTCACGGGCTGGCCGGTGATCCTCGTCGTCGATGCCGGCAGACAAGCCGCCAGCGTCGGCGCGCTGGTGCGCGGCTTCGCCGCCCATCGCGCCGATGTTCGCGTCGCCGGGGTGGTCTTCAACCGGGTCGCGAGCAAGGCCCATGTCGATGTCCTTGCCGCCGCAACGGCGGCTGCCGCACCCGAGATACAAATTCTGGGCACGGTCATGCGCGATCCGGCACTCGCCGTGCCCGAACGCCACCTGGGCCTCGTCCAGGCGGGCGAACACGAGGAACTGGAGAAATTCCTCGAGACCGCGGCCCGGGCCGTCAGCGAGCAGATCGACCTTGCAGCGCTGACTGCGCTGGCAACGCCATGCAGACTCGCCTCTGCCCCCGGCGCCACGACGGCAGTTCCACCCCTCGCACAGCGCATCGCGGTGGCGCGCGACCGGGCGTTCGCCTTCTGCTACCCCGCGGTCCTGGACGGCTGGCACGCCGCGGGCGCCGAGATCACGACCTTCTCGCCGCTGGCCGACGAACCGCCGGACCGATCGGCCGGCGCCGTCTATCTTCCGGGCGGGTATCCCGAGCTTCACGCCGGCGTACTCGCGGGCGCGAACGCATTTCTCGGCGGACTGCGCGACGCGGCCGGGTGCGGCACGGCGATCTTCGGCGAGTGCGGCGGCTACATGGTCCTCGGCCGGAGCCTCGTGGACGCCGACGGCGCGCGCCACACCATGGCCGGACTGCTGCCGCTCGAGACGAGCTTCGCCGACCGCCGCCTGCACCTCGGCTACAGGGTCGCGCGCCTGCACCGTGACGGCCCGCTCGGGACCGCCGGAACCGGTTTCCGCGGCCACGAGTTCCACTACGCCTCGATCCTGGAGGAACAGACGGATACGCCGCTGTTCGCGGCCGAAAACGCGCGCGGCGAACCGCTGGGACCGGCGGGTGCCGTTGCCGGTACAGTGTCGGGATCGTTCGTCCACCTGATCGACAGAGCCGAGCCATGACCGTGTCGCAGCCCTTTTGGAAATCGAAGACCCTCGCCGAGATGGACGAGGAGGAGTGGGAGTCCCTGTGCGACGGGTGCGGCCAGTGCTGCCTGTTCAAGCTCGAGGACGCCGACACCGGCGAATTCGCGCTCACCGACGTCGCCTGCCGCTATCTCGACCACGACACCTGCCGTTGCACGGACTACAGGAACCGCAGCCGCAATGTGCCGGACTGCGTGAAGGTGTCGCCCGACAACATCGCGGAATTGCGCTGGATGCCCGAGACATGCGCCTACCGGCTCCTGGCCGAAGGCAAGGACCTCTACTGGTGGCATCCGCTCGTGTCCGGCGACCGCGCGACGGTCCACAGCTCGGGCGCATCCGTGCGCGGCAAGGCGATCAACGAGGACATGGTCGATGACCTCGAAGCCCATGTTGTGCGCGAACTGAACCGGGGCCTCGAGAACGGGATGCCGCCGTTGGGCGCACCGGCGAAAGACCCGGAGACAGATTGAGGAAGCCCGGTGTAAAACCGGTTCTGAGATACAGGAGAGAAGCCATGACCACCCAGCCCGCTGGCGTTTTCGCCGCCTCGCTCACGCCAATGACCGCCGACGTCGATATCGATGTGCCGGGCGCGGTCGCGCACAGCAAGTGGCTGTTGGCGAACGGCTGCGACGGAATCGCGCCGCTCGGCACGACCGGCGAGGCAAACTCGCTTTCGCTCGACGAACGGCTCACCCTGCTGGACGCGCTGGCCGACGCGGGCATCACCGGCGCGCAACTCATCGCAGGTGTTGGCTGCACCGCAATTCCGGACACGGTCGCCCTCACCCGAAAGGCGCTCGCCAACGGCGCGGGCGGCGTTCTGATGCTCCCGCCCTTCTACTACAAGGCACCCAGTGAGGACGGGCTGTTCGCGGCCTATGCCGAGGTGATCGAGCGGGTCGGCGATCCCGCGCTCCAGATCTACCTCTACAACTTTCCCCAGCAGGTGGGCTTCGAGCTGCCGATCAGCCTGATGGCGCGGCTGGTCGAGGCCTATCCCGACACGGTCGTCGGGTCGAAGGATTCCTCCGGTGACTGGCCGCGCATGGAGCGGACCCTTGCGGAAATCCCGGGGTTCCGGCTGTTCCCCGGCTCCGAGGAGTTCCTGCTGGCCGGGCTCCGCGAGGGCGCCGTCGGCTGCATCTCCGCGACCGTGAACGTGACGGCGCCGCAAGCCCAGGATGTCTTCGCCAACTGGCGGGGCGACAATGCCGACGCGCTCCAGAACCACCTGACCGAGCTGCGCATGGCTTTCAAGGGCCTGCCGGCGATCCCGGTTATGAAGGCGTACATCGCGCGGGCGCGAAACAATCCCGACTTCGCAAACCTGCGCCCGCCCTTCACGCCGGGCAGCGAGGCGGACCTGGCGACGGTGAGCGAGCGGCTAGCGGCCGCGCGGTTCGAGCTCGCCGCCTAGTCGGACGTCTCCCCGTCAGCCGGCGCGCGCTTGCCCAGGTTGACCAGCGCGACCCCGGCGAACACGAGCGCCATGGCCAGCCACAGCCAGACCGTCGGCTCCTCGCCGTAGAACCAGGCACCCCAGCCGACCCCCATGATCGGGACCAGGTACCCCACCTGGGCCAGGTACACCGCGCCGGCCAGCTTGACGATCGTGTAGAACAGCGCGAAGGCACAAACGGTGGTCCCGGCATAGAGCAGGATCACCCAGTCGCTCACCCCGAAATCCTGCCAGATCGGGTGGAACGCATCCGTCGCCAGCGCGACGATAACGGCCCCGGACGCGGCCGCAAACATCGTCCCCATGGCGAGCGCGAACGTATCGCCGTCCTCGGGCCGCCAGACCTCGGCGATCACGTTGCTGGTCGCCCACAGCGCAGGCGTGACGAAGGCGAGCAGCGCGATCGGCAGCATCTCCGGCGTCGGCAGGCTGCCGCTCGGCAGGACGAGTACCGCCGCCCCCGCGAAGCCGAGCACCACCCCCGCCGCCCGCAGCGGCGAGAATGCCTCGAGCCTGATAATCAACGCCACGACATAGGTGATCACGGGCGCGGTGATGATGATCACGCCCATCAGCGCGACCGGGAGCTCGCGCATCACGAAGACCATGTTGGTGTTGGGAAGCGCGAGACCGATCCAGCCCATGGCGAGGTAGTAACGCAGATGCTTTCGGTCCAAACCGATCCGCACACCGCGCAGCGCGCAGATCCCGAACAGGATGACGCCCGCCAGGCCGGTCTGCCAGACGACCATGCCGAGCGGAGGGACGCCGTCGAGGGCGATGAACTTCACGATGGAGGGCCCGAGCCCCCAGATCAGGCTGAGGGTCACCAGGAGGACGAGGGGGAGCGTGCGGACGTTCATGCGTGCGGCCCCCGGCGCACCCGCGAGAAATCAGCGACTGGCGTGCGGCTCATGCCGGTGTCTTCTTGCCCAGATTGACCAGCCCGACGCCGACGCCGACGATCGCGATCGCCACCCAGAGCATGACCGGTACGCTCTCGCCGAAGAACAGGACGCCCCAGCCGACACCCGCGAGGGTCACGATATATCCCACCTGGCCCAGGTAGACGGCGCCGGCGAGCGCGACGATCAGGTAGAACATCAGGAACGCGATGGCCGTGGCGAGCGCGAAGCCGAACAGGATCATCTCGCGATGGGCGAAATCCTCCCAGACCGGGTGGAAGCTGCCGTCGATCAGGGACACCGCCAGCGCCCCGCCCGCCGCGGCGAACATGGTCCCGGCGGCCAGCGCAACGTTGTCGACATTCTGGGGCCGCCCCCATTCGGCGTAGATGTTTGCGGTGGCGTAGCCCGCCGGCACGATGAAGGCGAGCAGCGCGACCCCCAGCAGGTCCGGCGACGGCAGGCTGCCGTCCGGGATCACGAGCACACCGGCACCGGCAAAGCCGACCAGGATTCCAAGCCCCCGCAGCAGGTTAATCCGCTCGACCCGCAGAAGGATGGCGAAGACATAGGTGAGAAGCGGTGAAAACAGGACCAGCACCGAGACGTAACCGACGGTCAGGTGGCGCACCGAGAAGACGAGCATGATGTAGGCGAGATCGATCCCGACCATGCCGATCACGATATAGTAGATGACGGCGCGGCGGTTGAGCCGGATGGGCGTGCGCCGGACGAGACAGACGATCGAGAGCAGGATTCCGGCGCCGAGCGTTTGCCAGAACACGACGGCCGGCGGCGAGATGCCGTTGGTCACCAGTGCCTTGGAGAAGGCCGGGTTGCCGCCCCAGATGGCACCGAGCACCAGCAGGAGGACGAGGGGCAGCCACATGCTGGCACCCGTGCGTGGTGGGACCGATCCCGGCATTCGCGTTTCCCCCGTGCAAACCGTCCCGGGCGCGTGTTGTGGCCGGGTTCACATCCGTCATATCGGTTGCGCCCGGGGCCGTAAAGCAATCCGGTGCATCTCCGGCATTCCGACAAACCATGCCACGGGGCTGGCGTCGCATGATTTCGCCGGTATTCTGGGTATTCTGCACCCTTGCTCCGACCGGACCCTGCCGAAATGCCGCCCGGCGACGATACCTCCCTCGAACTGCGCGACGTGTCCCTGAGCCTCGATGGCGCGCGTCTGTTCACGCCGCTCAGCCTGACGGTACGCGCCGGAGAGGCGGCCACGGTGATGGGGCCGAGCGGCTGCGGAAAATCATCGCTACTCGCGCATATCTGCGGGACCCTCGCACCGGCCTTCACACCGGCGGGCCGGATCAGCCTGGCGGGCGAACCGCTGGACGGGCTGCCGCCCGACCGCCGCCGGATCGGCATCCTGTTTCAGGACGACCTTCTCTTCCCGCACCTGTCGGTGGGCGAGAACCTCGCATTCGGCCTCACGCCGGAAATCCGCGGACACGCGGCGCGCCGGGAGAAAATCGAGGCCGCGCTGGACGAGGCCGGCTTGGCGGACATGACCGACCGCGACCCGGCCACCCTGTCGGGCGGACAGCGGACCCGGGTGGCGCTGATGCGCACCCTGCTCTCCGAACCGCGCGCGCTCCTTCTGGACGAGCCCTTCTCGAAACTCGACGCAGAACTGCGCGACCGGATACGGACCTTCGCGTTCGAGCACGCCCGCGCCAACGGCATCCCGACCCTGCTGGTCACCCACGACCCCGACGACGCGGCCGCGGCGAGCGGCGAAACGATCGAATTGCGATGAGCAGCGCCACGCAGCCAGGAACGCCGATGCCCGGCCGGCTCGCGATGACGCTCCTGCTCGGCCTGTTGGCCTCCTTCGCACCAATGACCATCGATCTCTATTTGCCGGCCTTCCCGATCATGGCCCGGGACCTAGCGACGGATGCCGAGTCCATTCAGCTCACGCTCAGCGTCTACATGGTCGGGTTTGCGCTCTCCCAGACGATCTTCGGCCCCATCTCGGACCGTTTCGGGCGCAAGCCGACGATCATGATCGGCACCTCCATCTACCTCGTCGCGAGCGTCGCCTGCGCACTTGCCACCACGGTCGAGCAGCTCATCGTGTTCCGGCTGTTCCAGTCGATCGGCGCCGCCGCGGCGCCGGTGGTCGCGCGCGCCGTCGTCCGCGACATGTTCACCCGCGAGGAGGCGGCACGGATGTACTCGGTGGTGACGACCGTCGTCGCCATCGCGCCGGTCGTCGCGCCCGTCCTGGGCGGCTTCATCGTGGTCTGGCTCGGCTGGCGCGCCAACTTCTGGGTGCTGACGGGGTTCGGTGCCAGCGCAATGCTGCTCGTGATCGTGTTGCTGCCGGAAACGAACCGGAATCTCGACCCGACCGCAACCCGGATCGGGCAGATGCTGCGTAACTTCGCAACGATGCTCTCGAACCGGGCCTATCTGGGATACGTGCTCACGGTCATGGGCAACTTCTCGGGACTGTTCGCCTACCTCCTCGGTGCCTCCTTCGTGCTGGTGGATCAGCTCGGCATGTCGCCGACCAGTTTCGGCCTTTCGTTCGGCGCCGCGTCCGTCGGCTTCATGTCCGGCGCGTTTCTCGGCAGCCGGATCGTGCGCTACGCCGGTGTCGAGCGCATGTGCCTTGCCGGGACCTTCTTCACCGCAGCGGGTGGCGCGTTGGTCTTCGTGCTGATCTGGTCGGACGTGATCTCGATCTGGTCGATCATCGTCCCGACGATCGTCTACTTCTTCGGAATGGGGATGTCCCAGCCCAACATCCAGGCCGGCGCGATTTCGCCCTATCCCCAGATGGCGGGGGCGGCGGCTTCGCTTCTCGGGCTCGCCCAGTACGTATCCGCCGGCCTGCTCTCGATGGTGCTGGCGCTGTTCGCATTCGACCAGACATTCCTGCTGGCAACCATCATGGGGACTTCCGGCGTCTTCGCCTTCCTGGTCTTCATCCTGTTCGTGTGGGTGCCGCTTCGGCGCGGCACGGCCTGATCGCAGCGCGCTAGTCGGTCTGGCGATCGATGAAGGTCGGGTCGAACCGTGCGCGGCCGGGCCGCGCGGCCTCCGGCGCCGGGGCGCGCGGCGGGGACGGCCGTGCCACCGCGGCGGCTGGCGGCGCGGACATGAAATCCTTCCAGATCGCGGCCGGGATGCTCGAGCCCGTGATCCGTCGGGTCGGCGTGTTGTCGTCGTTCCCGACCCATACCGTGACCACCAGGTCGCCGGCAAAACCGACGAACCAAGCGTCGCGAAAGTCCTGGCTGGTGCCGGATTTGCCCGCCGCCGGACGGTCGATCTTCGCGGCCTTGCCCGTGCCCCACGCGATGACCGCACGCAGCATCTCGGTCATGTGCGCCGCCGCATCCGCCTCGACGACGCGACGGGGCGCGCGCGCGGGGCGGCGGAACACCACCTCGCCGCCCTGGCGGACCTCCGTCACGCCATAGGGTTCGACCGCGAAGCCGCCGTTGGCGAAGACGGCGTAGGCGGCGGTGAGCTCGAGCGGCGTGACCTCGCCGGCGCCCAGCGCGATCGACGGATGCGGCGTCAGGGGTGCCGTGATGCCGAGCCGCCGCGCGGACTGGATCACCCGGCCGCGGCCGACATCCTCCGACACCCGCACCGCAACGGTATTCAGTGAACGCGCGACCGCCTCACGCAGGGTCACCTCGCCGCGGAAGCTCCCGGAGAAGTTCCGGGGCGTCCAGCCATCGACGGTGATGGCGGCATCGAGAACCTTGCTGTCCGGGGTCATCCCGGACTCGAGTGCCGGCAGATAGACGATCGGCTTGAAAGCCGACCCGGGCTGGCGCTGCGCCCGGGTTACCCGGTTGAACTGGCTCTCGCCGTATCGGCGCCCGCCGATCATGGCGAGCACCGCGCCGTCGCTGCGCATGGCGACCAGCGCGACCTGAGAGCCTTTCGTGTCGGCCCGCCGGACAGCCGCCTCGACCCGCGCCTGGAGTGCAGGATCCAGGGTCGTCTCGACCGCCAGGTCAACGCCGGTGCTGCCGGCATAGCCGGCGGCACGCTCGAGCGCCCAGTCGGCGAAGTAGCGGCGCGCCTCGCCGGTCACGCGCGGGCGCGGCAACGCACCATCGCCCCGGCCGGGCCGGCGGGTTGCGCCAATCTTTTCGGCCTCTTCCTCGGTCAGGAAGCCCGCGTCCGCCATCGCCCGCAGAACGGTGCGTGTGCGCTCGTGCGCGCGGGCCTCGCTGCTGTCCGGGTTCAGCCGTGACGGCGCGCGCAACAGGCCCGCCAGGAGCGCGGCCTGGTAGGTGTCGATATCGCGCGCGGAGGCTCCGAAATAGCGCCGCGCCGCTGCCTCCACGCCGTAGGTCCCCGCCCCGAGATAGACCCGGTTCAGGTAGATCGTAAGAAGTTCGTTCTTCTCGAACCGACGCTCCAGGTTGAAGGCAAGAATGAGTTCGCGAATCTTCCGATCCAACGAACGTTCCGGTGTCAGGAACAGATTCTTTGCGAGCTGCTGGGTGAGGGTCGAGCCACCCTGGACGACGCCGCCGGCACGCAGGTTGGCGATGGCCGCCCGGAGAATGCCACGCAGATCGACCCCGGGATGCTCGAAGAAGCGCCGGTCCTCGATGGCGACCACGGCCTGAACAAGCTGGGGCGGCAGCTCGTTGACGGTGAGGCGCGCGCCGTAGAGGTCGCCATAACCGGCAACGAGCGATCCGTCCGATGCAAGGATGGTGACTCCCGGCCGGCGCGCCTTGTCCGTGGTCGGGCCCAGCGCGTCGACGGACGGCAGGTTCCAGGCGAACCATGCGAGCGTACCCGCAAGGGCGAGTCCGCCCCAGATGCCGAGCACGAGGGACCATTTCGTGACACGCCACAGGAGGGACGACGGCGCCGGTTCGGGCGCCTTGCGTGATTTCTGCGGCTTGCTGGCGGGGGACTTGCTCATGGGCGCGGAGACTGGCGCACGGGCTTGGCCGAAATGTGGCGGACCTTGCCCGGTTGCCTAGACGTCGAGGTTTGCGACCTTGAGCGCATTCTCCTGGATGAAGTTGCGCCGCGGCTCCACCTCGTCGCCCATAAGGGTTTCGAAGATGTTCCCGGCCGCATCCGCCTGGGCGACACGCACCTGCAGCAACGCACGGGCATTCTGGTCGAGAGTGGTCTCCCAGAGCTGGTCCGGGTTCATCTCGCCCAGGCCCTTGTAGCGCTGGATCGAGATGCCCTTCCGGCCGGCCTCGAACACCGCCTGCAACAACGACAGCGGCCCGGTGATCGTGTGCTCGCTGTCCTTCGTGACGAGCTTGGAATGCTCGATATAGGTGTCCCGCAGGTCGGCCCACAGTTCATTCAGGCGGCGCGCCTCCGAGGAGTTGATGATCCGGTCGTCGATGACCAGCGTCTCGGTCACACCGCGCAGCGTGCGCATGAAGGTCAGCGCGCCGTCATCGCGCTGCGCGCCCTGCCAACCGCGTTCGAGGCGATCAGACAGGCGATCGAGCATCCAGGCGATGGCCTGGGCAGCTTCTGTCGCCCGTTCGGAGTCCGCGACCAGTTCCGGGTTGAGCGCGCCGGCAATCGCCGCCTGCTCGACCACCGTCGCGTTGGGCAGGTGCACCGTCAGCGGCTGGATGAGCTTGCGGGCCTCGAGCGCGACGTCAAGCATCGCACGCAGGTCTGCGCCCGAGCGCTGGGTCCCGTCGGCGAGGTTCAGCACCGTGTCGCCGAGGCCGGTGTCCATCAAATAGTCCTCGAGCGCCCGGTCGTCCTTCAGATAAACCGCCGACTGCCCGCGCTGTACGCGGTAGAGCGGCGGCTGGGCAATGAAAAGATGCCCGCGCTCCACGATCTCCGGCATCTGCCGGTAGAAGAAGGTGAGCAGGAGCGTGCGGATGTGCGAACCGTCAACATCCGCGTCCGTCATGATGATAATCTTGTGGTAGCGCAGCTTCTCGATGTCGAAATCGTCGCGAATGCCGGTGCCCAGCGCGGTGATCAGCGTACCGATCTCCGCCGACGAAAGCATCTTGTCGAACCGCGCGCGCTCGACGTTGAGGATCTTGCCGCGCAGCGGCAGCACCGCCTGGAAACGGCGCTCACGGCCCTGCTTGGCAGACCCGCCGGCGCTGTCGCCCTCGACGATAAAGAGCTCCGATTTCTCGGGGTCGCGCTCCTGGCAGTCCGCGAGCTTGCCCGGCAGCGACGCCATGTCGAGCGCGCCCTTGCGGCGCGTGAGCTCGCGCGCCTTGCGCGCCGCCTCGCGCGCGGCGGCCGCCTCGATGATCTTCTCGATGACCGCGCGGGCCTCGTTCGGATGTTCCTCGAACCACTGGCCGAGGCGATCGCCAACCGTGGACTCGACGATCGGGCGCACCTCCGAGGAGACCAGCTTGTCCTTGGTCTGGGAGGAGAATTTCGGATCCGGTACCTTGACCGAAAGGACGCACGTCAGCCCCTCGCGCGCGTCATCGCCGGTGATCGCGAGCTTGGCCTTCTTCGCCAGCCCGCTCTCGTTGGCGTAGTTGTTAATCGTTCGGGTCAATGCGCCGCGGAAGCCCGCCAGATGGGTGCCGCCGTCACGCTGGGGGATGTTGTTGGTGAAGCACAGCATCGTCTCGTGATAGCTGTCGTTCCACTGGAGCGCGACCTCGACGGTTACGCCGTCCTTCTCGTCGGTTATGTGCATCACCTCGCCGGCGAGCCCCTGGCGGTTGCGATCGACATATTCGACGAAGGCCTTCAGGCCACCCTCGTAGAACATCTCGGAGCGGACCGGCTCCACCCCGCGGGCGTCGGTCAGGACTAGGGTCACCCCGGAATTCAGGAACGCGAGCTCGCGCAGCCGGTGTTCCAGCGTATCGCGGTCGAACTCGACCATGGTGAAGGTTTCCGGCGACGGCAGGAAGGTGATTTCCGTGCCCGTGAGCGGACCGTCATCCGTGTCGGGCGCATCGCCGGATATCTCGAGTTCGCCCTCGGCCTCGCCATGGACAAAGCGTAGCTTGTGTTCCTTGCCGTCGCGCCAGATCCGCATTTCGAGCCACTCTGACAAGGCGTTCACGACCGAGACCCCGACCCCGTGGAGCCCTCCGGAGACCTTGTAGGAATTCTGGTCGAACTTCCCACCCGCGTGGAGCTGGGTCATGATGACCTGCGCGGCGGAGACACCCTCTTCCTCATGGATGTCCACCGGAATGCCACGGCCGTTGTCGACGACCGTGACCGACCCATCGGGGTTGAGCGTGACGTTGACCGTATCGCAGTGCCCGGCGAGCGCCTCGTCGATGGCATTGTCGACCACCTCGTAGACCATGTGATGCAGCCCCGAACCATCGTCGGTGTCGCCGATATACATGCCCGGGCGCTTGCGCACCGCATCAAGTCCACGCAGGACCTTGATAGAATCCGCACCGTAATTCGCGTCCTCTCCTTCGGCGGTGTCTTCGACCTCTGGCGCTTCGGGGGTATCGCTCATCGCGAGTCTCCTGTGGCCGGCGCAACCGCACCGGCGTTCACTTCGAATATCTGGGCATCCATACCAAAGGCCTCAAACAGATGCCGGTCCGTACCCGTCAGCCAGGCCTGTACGCCGAGCGAGACAATGCGCTCGGCCAGAGCAGCCCGACGATTCTCGTCCAGGTGCGCGGCCACTTCGTCCAGCAGCAGGATGGGCGCGGCGCGACGGTCCAGGCCAATCAGGTGTGCGTGGGCAAGCACGATCGAGATCAGCAGCGCTTTCTGCTCGCCGGTCGAGCACAGCGCGGCCGCCATGAGCTTGTCGAGATTGTGCACGGCCAGGTCACTGCGATGGGGGCCGTGCAAGGCCCGTCCCGCGTCCGCGTCCCTTGCCCGGCCCGCGGCGAGGCTCTCGCGCAGCCGGTCTTCCGCTTCCAGCGCCGGGCCATCCGCGAGCCAGGTCTCGACCTCGCCCTCGAAGACGAGGCCGGCGGCCGGGAAATGGCGCACCCGCGCATCCGCCTCTGCTGCGATCGCCGCGTCGAGCCGTGCCACTGTCTCGCGACGGGCGGCCGAAATGGCAATTCCCGTCGTGGCCATGGTTTCCTCTTCCGCGGCAAGCCAGACCGTGTCGCCTGACCCCTCGCGCAACAGCTTCTGCCGACCGCGCATCGCCTGCTCATACACCGCGATGCGCCGGGCGTGCTCCGGATCGAATCCGTAGACCATGCGATCGAGGAAACGGCGCCGGCCGGTGCCGCCCTCCATGAACAGCCTGTCCATATCCGGCGTGAGCCAGATCATGTTCACCCGTTCCGCGAGGGCGGATTGGCCGCGTACCGGCTCTCCGTCGATGCGCACGACCCGGCGCGATGCGCCGGTACCGCTCGCGGCCATACCGGTCCCCAGCGCGACGGGCCCGTCGCCGCTTTCCAGCCGTGCCGCGACCGCCCAGGCAGAGGCCGTGCCTCCGGCACCAATGCGTGCCACGTCGGGCAGGGCCGCGCGGCGAAGCCCCCGGCCGGGCGCCAGGAAGGATAGCGCCTCGAGAAGATTGGTCTTGCCCGCGCCGTTTGTGCCGGTCAGTACCACGGGCGCGGGCCCGGTATCGAGACGCAGCGCAGGATAGCTACGGAAATTCGTCAGATCGAGGCGGGCGATGTGGCCCCGGGCGCGCACAGCGGCGTCCGGGGCGGTCTTGCCCCCGGTCTCCGGCGCGGCGTCGCGGGTCATCGTCCCCATGCGCGGCTAGACGCGCATTGGCATGAGGACATAGAGCGCGCTTTCGTCACCGCCGTCGCGCACGATGGTGGGCGAGGAGGCATCCGCGAGCACGAACTCCGCGTTTTCGTTCTCGATCTGGGCCGTAATGTCGAGTAGGTACCGCGAGTTGAAGCCGATCTCGATCTCGGTTTCGTCGTAGGCAACCTCGAGTTCCTCCGAGGCGCTGCCGTTCTCGGCGCTCGTCGCCGACAGGGTTAGCTGTCCGGGGCCTAAGGCGAGCTTGATGGCGCGGCTTTTCTCCGAGGAAATCGTCGATACCCGGTCCACCGCCTGCGCGAAAACGCCGCGATCGACGGACAGAACCTTGTCATTGTCCTTCGGTATCACTCGCTCATAGTCAGGGAAGGTGCCGTCGATCAGCTTCGAGGTCAGGACTGCATCGTCGAACGTCATCCGCACACGCGTGTCCGACAGCGCAATCTCGACCGGGTCCGTGGTCTCCTCGATCAGCTTGCGCAGCTCGGCGATGGCCTTGCGCGGTACGATGACGCCGGGTATGCCGTCTCCGCCATCGGGCATCGGCAGTTGGACGCGCGCGAGGCGGTGACCGTCGGTCGCAACGGCGCGAAGCACATTGGCACCATCCTCGTCGGCAGCATGCAGGAAGATGCCATTCAGATAGTAGCGCGTCTCTTCCGTCGACACCGCGAACCGCGTCCGGTCGACCAGCGTGCGGAGTTCCTCGGCCTCCAGTGAAAAGGTGTGGGGCATATCGCCGCCGCTCATGGTGGGGAAGTCCTCGACCGGCAGCGTCGCCAGGTTGAACCTCGAGCGTCCCGCGCGGATCAGGAGCTGGCCGGCCGCCGCATCGGTCTCGATCTCGACCTGGGAGCCGTCGGGCAACTTGCGCACGATATCGTAGAGCGTATGCGCCGGCGCGGTGGTCGCGCCTTCCTGCACCGTGTCGGCGGGGACCGTCTCGTTGATGGCGAGGTCCATATCGGTCGCGCTCAGCGTCAGACTGCCGGTTTTGCCCTCGAGCAACACATTGGCGAGAATCGGGATCGTGTTGCGCCGCTCGACGACGCTCTGGACGTGAGCTAGTGCCCTCAGGAACGTCGCGCGCTCGATAGTCAGTTTCATTCTTCGTCGGTCCTTTTTGACCCTGGACCCGGCACCCCCGGTAGGGGGTGAGACGCGCGACGCGACGCAGCTTGTCTGACCTGTCACGCGCGCCCGGGAATCCGGGAGTTCTGAGCAGAATCTGAAGTTTGGAGAGTATAGCAAATCCGGCCTGATTCGTCAGGCAAATCGGCAGCCGCGAGTCCGCCCGGACCGGCAAAAAAAACTCTTAAATACAGAGATTTATAAAGTTCACCGCCGCGATGGAGCGATCAGATTTCCAGCATCCGGCGCAGCAGCTCAACATCTTCGTTGAATCCGGCATCCGTCGAGCGCAGTTCATCGACTTTCCGCACCGCGTGCATGACCGTAGTGTGGTCCCGCCCGCCGAACTTGCGCCCGATTTCCGGCAGCGAACGCGAGGTGAGCTGCTTGGCCAGATACATCGCCACCTGTCGCGGTCGCGCGACCGCGCGGGCGCGCCGCGCAGAATGCATGTCCGCCAGGCGGATGTTGAAATGTTCCGCGACGCGCTTCTGGATTTCCTCGATGGTGACGCGACGGTCGTTTGCCCGCAGAAGGTCGTGCAGGACGTCCTGGGTCGTCTCCAGCGTCACCGGTCGCCCTACCAGGGTCGCGTGGGCGACGATGCGGTTCAGCGCCCCTTCCAGCTCACGGATGTTCGACGTGATCTTGTGGGCCAGGAACTCCATCACCTTGTCGGGAATCTCGGCGCCGATCTGTCCGGCCTTCGCCTGCAAAACCCCGAGCCGCAGCTCGTAGTCGGTCGGGTGGATATCGGCCACGAGGCCACAGCTGAGCCGCGATTTGAGGCGCTCTTCCATGCCCTCGAGATCCGACGGCGACTTGTCCGCGGAGACAATAATCTGGCGGTTCTGCTCCACCAGCGCGTTGAAGGTGTGGAAGAACTCCTCCTGGGTGGAATCCTTGCCCGCGATGAACTGGATGTCGTCGATCATCAAGACGTCAACGGAGCGGAACTGTTCCTTGAAATCCATGATCGTGCGGAACCTGAGCGCACGGATGAACTGGTACATGAATTTCTCGGCCGACATGTACAACACCCGCCGGCGCGGCTCGCGCTCGGTGATGTGCCAGGCGATCGCATGCATCAGATGGGTCTTGCCGAGCCCGACGCCTCCATACAGGAACAGTGGGTTGAACGGCACGGACTTGGATTCCGCCACGCGCCGGGCGGCGGCATGGGCCAGCTCGTTCGAGCGCCCGACCACGAAATTACCGAACTTGAAACGCTCGTCGAGCGAGCCACGCACATCGCCGATGCCGCTATCGCCCGCGGACTCCGCATCGGCGCCTCCTGCGGCGTCGGGGTCCCGCGGCGCAGCCTCGGCCTCCACGCGCTGCGCCAAAGGCTGGCGCGGCGGCGCGCCGGCGGGCTGAATCACGGTCTGGGACGGCTCGACGATGATCTCGACTGTCTGGACGGAGTCGTTCTCGTCGGTCCACAGTTCATTAAGCCGGGCACCGTAATTCTGGTCGATCCAGTCGCGCATGAACCGGGTCGGCACCGCGACACGCAGGCGACCGCCGTTGAAATCACCCAGCGTCAACGGCTTCAGCCAACTGTTGAATGCAGCCTCTCCGACATCGGTCCGCAACCTTGCGCGCACCCGGGTCCACTGCTCCGTCAGCGTACCGTCGTTCTGCCCCCACCGCTCTGCCATCTGGCGAAAATCCCCGTAAACTCGAAAATCGTGCCACCAACCGCGCACCCTCTGCCAGGGTCGGATAAGCGACACTCAAAAACCACACACGGCGATGTTGACGCACACCGCTCGATGCAACTCGAGGACCAAGCCGATGTCATGGGCAAAACGCCCGACGCACACACCCTGTCCAACCCCGTGCCCCCCGAGCAACGTCGAAAGAACCAGACAGAAGCGTCAAATTGACGATGGGATCGAGGCAAGACGTCGCGGCAAAAACCGTAACCACCCTGAATATTTGCGACACCTGCATTACTTAAAACAACTTGGAAAAACAGGTTTTTTACTACTCCCAGACGCAAATTCCTCTCGGGAGACTTAGTTGTTCTTGATCCAACTTAGTCTCTCTAAATCCTCTTCTGTATTGTTCCGGTATTTCCACAACCGATTCTTGTTTTTTACTGCTTCATCGGTCCCGGAAGGCAAGGCTGAACATAACGTGGGAGGATGGGACTAGCAACTGGTCAAACGCGCGAATCTGTAAAAAAACACGAAAATTTCGCGCGTCGGACAGGTGGCGTGCGCGCAACAAAAAACCGCGCCACGAGGGCGCGGTCGGCAAAAATCCTGATACGGTCGTCGGTTAGGACATGGCCTTTATACGGGCAGACAAGCGCGACAGCTTGCGCGACACCGTGTTGGTGTGGATCACACCTTTCTGTGCACCGCGGTGCATTTCCGGCTGCGCGGCGCGCAATGCAGCCTCCGCGGCCGGCTTGTCGCCCGACGCGATTGCCGCCTCGACCTGTTTCACATGGGTGCGGATGCGCCCGATCCGATTTCCGTTGATCGTGGCGCGGCGCGCGTTGCGCCGGATGCGCACCTTCGCCGAATGATGGTTGGCCATATGTGTTCTCTAGGTGGATAGACTGTTCGGGCGCGGTGTATAGACGGGCCTAGGGGGTCCGTCAAGGCCGCAACGGCCTGAAATCCGAAGGGATTCGGCCGCGCGGCGACGGTCCGCGATATGCGGGACTAGCTGTTCTTGAAATTCGGCTGCCGCTTCTCGACGAACGCAGCCATGCCCTCCTTCTGATCCGCGGTCGCGAACGTGGAATGGAACAGCCGCCGCTCGAAGCGCACGCCCTCCGCCAGGGTGGTCTCGTAGGCGCGGTCGACAGATTCCTTGGCCATCATCACCACCGGCCGCGACAGGCCGCTGATCGTATCGGCCGCCTTCATCGCCTCGTCCATCAGTGAATCGAGCGGCACCACGCGGCTGACCAGGCCCGCGCGCTCGGCCTCCTGGGCGTCCATCATCCGGCCCGTGAGGACCATCTCCATCGCCTTCGACTTTCCGACGAAACGCGTCAGGCGCTGGGTGCCGCCCGCGCCGGGAATGGTGCCGATCGTGATCTCGGGCTGTCCGAACTTGGCGTTGTCGGCGGCGATGATGAAGTCGCACATCATCGCGAGCTCGCAGCCGCCGCCCAGCGCATAGCCTGCAACAGCCGCGATCACCGGCTTGCGGCACTTGGTCACCCGCTCCCAGCCGACGGTGATGAAGTCCGCAAGATAGGCATCCATGTAGGATTTCTCGGCCATCTCCTTGATGTCTGCGCCGGCCGCGAACGCCTTCTCCGAACCCGTGAGCACGATACAGCCGACATTCTCGTCCGCCTCGAAGGCATCGAGCGCCTGTCCGAGCTCCGCCACCAGGGCATCGCAAAGGGCGTTCAGCGCCTGGGGCCGATTGAGCGTGATCACGCCGACATGGCCGTTTGTCTCTATCTCGATATTCTCATAGGCCATGACGGCCCTCCTCGGTCTGAGTGTTGTTTGTTGTTCGTTTGCGCGGGGTTCGATCCGTGAAACTACGGCGAGGCCTTCGGGGCGATCGCAAAACGCACGACGACCACGCCGTCCGCCGCCTCGAGCGTCAGGCGCAACGCTTCGGCCCCGCGCGTCCAGCGTTCCGCCCCTGCCGCCTGCCAGCCCAACGCGGGCAAAGTTTCAGCATAAAACGCACGGACGGCGGCCGGGTTCGCGCGCCCGCGCGCGAGCGCCTGTACGATCCGGCCCTCGGGCTTGTCGAAGGCGACGCGCGCGCCGGCATCTTCCACCAGCCCCGGCGCGAGCGGCAGGTCGTCGACATTCGCGAGGAAGGACTGCGCTTGCGCCGATCCCGGCGCCGACAGCGCCAAGAGCGCCGCCAGCATCACCGGCAAACACCGCCGGAGGCCTATTGTGCAAAGCAACATAACGTCGCTCTTAGCTTACCGCTGCTGCCGAGAGCAATAGAAAGTGGATCGGCCCGACTGGACGATCCGGCCGATCCGGCAATCCTCGATCCCGTCCGCGACACACTTGGCGCAAGCCTCGCCGGTCCGGTCGTAGACCGCCCAGCGATTCTGGAAATAGCCGAGTTCGCCGTCGGTCTGGACATAGTCGCGCAGCGACGAGCCGCCGGCCGCGATCGCCTCCTCGAGAACGCCCTTGACCGCATCGACCATGCGGACGGCCCGCTGTCCGGCAATCGTGTGTGCACTGCGGCGTGGACTGATGCCGGCGCGCCATAGCGCCTCGCAGGCATAGATGTTGCCGATCCCGGCGACGACCCGCTGATCGAGGAGTGCCGCCTTGATCGGCGTGCGCTTGCCGCGCAGCGCCCCGGCCAGGTAGTCGGCGGAGAACTTCGCCGACAGCGGCTCCGGCCCCAGCGCCCGCAGGTGAGCGTTTTCCGCCTCTCTCCCGGGCGCGATCAGGTCCATGAACCCGAACCGCCGGGTGTCGTTGTAAACGATCCGGCCGCCATCGTCGGTCTCGACCAGAACATGGTCATGTTTCTCGACCAGCGCCCAGCCGGAGTTGTGCCCGGCCTGTCCCGCGCGCGCGCGCGCACCCGGGGTCACCGTGAAGCGCCCGGACATGCCGAGATGCGCGAGCCAGGTGGCCCCGTCGTCAAGCCGGATCAGGATATACTTCGCCCGCCGCGCCACCTCCGTGACAGACCGACCGGAGAGCCGTTCGGCGAAGGCGTCGGGAAACGGGAAGCGCAGGTCGGGGCGCCGCACCTCGACCCGGGCGAGCCGCCGGCCCTCGAGCGCGGGGCGCAGGCCTCGGACCACGGTTTCGACTTCGGGCAGTTCGGGCATTCCGGGTTCCGGGAAGCGGGGGCGCGGAGCACCCGTCATATCATGCGGCGCGGCGCACGGCGGCTTTTCTTTTGCCGCCCGAGGCCCTCGTCCGATATGGTCCCCTCGCTATGCGCGACCCTGGCCAGACATCGCAACAAGACACCACCCATTTCGGCTTCGAGGATATCCCCGTCGCCGAGAAGAGCGGGCGCGTGCGCGACGTCTTCTCGTCCGTGGCGGACAGCTACGACCTGATGAACGATCTCATGAGCATGGGCGTACACCGGGTCTGGAAGTCGGTGTTCGTGGGCATGGTCGCCCGGCGACCGGACCTGCGCGTGCTCGACGTCGCCGGCGGCACCGGCGACATCGCGTTTCGCATCCGCAACACGGCTCGTCCCGGCACCCGGATCACGATCTGCGACATCAATCCCGACATGCTTGCGGTGGGGTGCCGCCGCGCGGTGGACCGCGGGATCGTCGGGCGCGAAGACGCGATCGGCTGGGTCTGCGGCGACGCCCAGGCGGTGCCTGCGCCCGATTCCAGCTTCGACGTCTACACAATCGCGTTCGGCATGCGCAACGTCACAAACATTCCCGCGGCGCTCGCCGAGGCCCGCCGCGTCCTGCGGCCCGGCGGACAGTTCCTGTGCCTCGAGTTCAGCCAGGTGGTCCTGCCCCTGCTCGACCGGATCTACGACCGCTACTCCTTCTCCGTCCTCCCCTGGCTTGGCCGGCGTGTGGCCCGCGACGAGGACGCCTACCGATATCTCGCCGAGAGCATCCGCAGGTTCCCCGGCCAGGACGAGTATGCGGAGATGATCCGCGCGGCGGGGCTCGACCAGGTGCGCGTGCGCAACCTGTCGGGCGGGATCGCCGCAATCCACAGCGCGCGACGGGTCTGAAGGCCGACATGCTGAGGGCGCTCCGGAACCTGCTCCGCCTGATCGGAATCGCGCGCACGCTGGCGCGCTACGACGCGCTGTTCCCCGCGGACTGGCTGCCGGCCACCGGCGGCCTCGTTTTCGCCGCCCGGGTCCTGTCGGGATTCCGCACGGTATCGGATACCCGCGAGTTGCGCCCCGGCGAGCGCCTCGCGCGCGCGCTACAGGATCTGGGGCCCAGCTTCATCAAGTTCGGCCAGATGCTGAGCACCCGCCCCGATCTCGTGGGCGAGACCATCGCCAGCGACCTGTCGAGCCTGCAGGATGCACTGCCCCCCTTCGACAGCGCGGCGGCCCGCGCGGCCATCGAGGCCGAGTTCGAGCGCCCGGTCGCGGAGATGTTCGAGCATTTCGAGGACAAGCCCGTCGCGGCGGCGTCGATCGCCCAGGTGCACTTCGCGAAGGTCCGCATCCCGGCCGACGACGACAGCCCCGAAGACGACAAGGGCAAAACCGGCACGGGCGACACCCGCGAGGTGGCGGTCAAGGTCCTGCGCCCCGGCATCGAGCGGGCGATTGAGCGGGACCTGGACCTTTTCCGCTGGATCGCGGGCGTGGTCGAGAGCACGCAGCCGCGCCTGCGCCGCCTGAAGCCGGTGGTCGCGGTCGAGATCTTCGCCGAGAGCCTGCGCTGGGAGATGGACCTACGCATGGAAGGCGCGGCCGCGTCGGAGCTGCGCGGCAATTTCGAGGACGACCCGATGTATGTCGTCCCCGCGGTGGACTGGGAACGCACCGGCCGCCGGGTGCTGACGACCGAGTGGATTTCCGGCATCCCGGTCCACGACGTCGATGAGCTGGTCGCGGCCGGCCACGACCTCGAGGCACTCGTCGGCAAGGCGTCGGAATCCTTCTTCCTGCAGGTCTTCCGCGACGGCTTCTTCCACGCCGACATGCACCCCGGGAACGCGTTCGTGCGCGCCGACGGCGCGTTATGCGTCGTGGACTTCGGGATCATGGGGCGGATCGACCGGCGGACGCGGTACTTTCTGGCCGACATGCTGCTCGGCTTCGTGACCGGCGACTATGAGCGCGTCGCCGACGTGCACTTCCAGGCGAACTACGTCCCGCCCGGCGCCGACCGGCAGGTTTTTCACCAGGCGATCCGCGCCATCGGGGAACCGATCTTCGACCGACCGCCCAGCGAAATCTCGATCGCCCGGCTCCTGGCCCAGCTCTTCCAGGTCTCCGAGCGGTTCCACATGGAGGTCCAGCCCGAGCTCCTGCTGCTCCAGAAGACCATGCTGCTCGCCGAGGGCGTGGGCCGCCGGCTCGCGCCCGAGCTCAACATGTGGCAGCTCGCACTGCCCCTCGTCGAGGAGTGGATGCGCGAGCACCGCGGCCCCGAGGCGCGGCTGGCCGAGATGACGGCCGACGTCATTCACGCCGCCACACGCCTGCCCCGCGCGGTCGAGGCCGTCGAGCAGGCCGCCACCCGCATCGCGGACGGCGAGGTTCGGCTGAACCTGGGCCGCGCCCGATCGCCCCAGTGGCCCCTTTGGTGTGCCATCGGCGTGCTCGCGGCGCTGATTGTCGTGGAACTGCTCACCTGACAACACTCCGGAACCGCATATTGCCGGCCGCCGGGAAAAAACTATCTATCTACATATAATTTCCGTAGATTGTGGGATCGCCCCGCAAGACGGGCTGAGCGTGGAGATTCTCCCGATGTTGCATGGCAAACGGATCCTGCTGATCGTCAGTGGCGGTATCGCGGCCTACAAGAGCCTCGAACTGGTCCGCCGCCTGCGTGAGCGCGGCGCGGCGGTGCGCTGCGTCCTGACCCGCGGCGGGTCCCAGTTCGTCACCCCGCTGTCCCTGGCGGCGCTCAGCGAGGACAAGGTCTATACCGAGCTGTTCTCGCTCACCGACGAGGCCGAGATGGGGCACATCCAGCTGTCCCGCGACGCGGACCTGCTGGTCGTCGCGCCGGCCACCGCCGACATTCTCGCGAAGATGACCCACGGGCAGGCCGACGACCTGGCCTCGACCGTCCTGCTGGCGACCGACAAGGACGTGATGGTGGCGCCGGCGATGAACGTCCGCATGTGGGAGCATCCCGCGACCCAGGCCAATCTCGAGATCCTTCGCGCGCGCGGCGTGCACGTGATCGGCCCGGAAGAAGGCGACATGGCCTGCGGCGAGTACGGGCTGGGCCGACTGGCGGAGCCCGACGACATCGCCGCGGCGGTATCGGATTTTTTTCAGACTAGCGCTCCGCTTTCGGGCCGGCGGGCGCTTGTGACCAGCGGCCCCACCCACGAACCGATCGACCCGGTGCGCTACATCGCAAACCGCTCGTCCGGCCGTCAGGGGCATGCGATCGCGGCGGCGCTGGCCAGCCATGGAGCCCAAACGACCCTGGTTTCGGGGCCGACCCACCTGCCCGACCCGCCGGGCGTGACCGTGGTGCGCGTCGAGAGCGCGCGCGACATGCTCGCGGCCTGCGAGGCGGCGCTGCCGGCCGACGTGGCCGTCTGCGCGGCCGCCGTGGCCGACTGGCGGGTGGCCCGGGCCGCCGACGAGAAGCTCAAGAAGAATGGCGGCGGCGCGCCGACCCTCGAAATGGCCGAAAACCCGGACATCCTCGCCACGCTCTCGGCCGCAGCGAACACCCGCCCCAGCCTGGTTGTCGGGTTTGCCGCGGAGACCGAACAGGTCGTCGAGCACGCCCGCGCGAAGCGCGAGCGCAAGGGCTGCGACTGGATTCTAGCCAACGACGTGTCGCCCGGGACCGGGACCTTCGGCGGCGACGACAACACGATCCATCTCGTGAGTGCGGACGGGGTCGAGGACTGGCCGCGCATGTCCAAGGCGGACGTGGCGAATCGTCTCGCCACGCGCGTGGCGGAAACGCTGGGAGCCGCGGAATGACCGCCACCGTCGACGTCGCGGTCACCCGCCTGCCCCACGGCGCGGACCTGGAACTGCCGTCCTACGAAACCGGCGATGCCGCCGGCATGGACCTGCGCGCCGCCGTCACGGAGGACGTCGTGGTCGCGCCGGGCGAACGCACGCTGGTTCCCACCGGACTGGCGATCGCGCTGCCCCCGGGCTATGAGGCACAGGTCCGGCCACGGTCCGGGCTCGCGCTGCGCAACGGCATCTCGCTGGTCAACACGCCCGGTACCATCGACGCGGACTATCGCGGTGAGATCGGGGTGATCCTGATCAATCACGGCAGCGAGCCCTTCACGGTGGAACGCGGGATGCGGATCGCCCAGATGGTGGTCGCGCCGGTCACCCAGGCCCGCTGGCAGGAAACCGACAATCTCTCCGAGACCGCGCGCGGCGCCGGGGGCTTCGGCTCGACCGGCACGTCGGGCGGCGCAAAGAGCGAGTAAGAGCCAGAGCATGTTCCGTCTTTCGCGCAAGACCCTGTTCGCGATCGAGGCCGTCCTCGACATCGCCTACCACGCCGGCCCCGGCCCGGTGCAGAGCCGCGAGATCACGCGCCGCCAGGGCATTCCTCGGCGCTACCTGGAGCAGGTGCTGCAGAATCTCGTGCGCGCGGGCGTGCTAACCGGCGTGCGCGGCCCGCGCGGCGGCTACCGCCTCGCACGCGAACGCCGGCGCATCACGCTCGCCGATATCGTCCGGGTGATCCTCGACATGGAGGCCCGCGACGACCCGTTGGAGGCCGAGGACGGCTCGCCGCTAGGCATCGAGGTCGTCCGGCCCCTGTGGCGCGAGATGGCTGACGATTGCATAGCCCAGCTCGAGCAGATCACGATCCAGGATCTTTGCGACCGGGCCCGCGACGCCGGCGTCGAGAGCGAAGAACCCGACCGCATCGACTACACGATCTAGCCACCCAAAAGACCCCGACACAGCAAACAACAGAAGTCCGTAATCATGTCCAACGCTGACCAAAACACTCCGAAAAGCGCGGAATTCCGGGCCAAAATCTACGATTCCGTCGTCGATACCATCGGCGCCACACCGCTGGTCCGCATTCCGCGCATTGCAAAGGCCGAGGGCTGCAAGGCCGAGCTCGTGGCGAAGCTCGAATTCTTCAATCCGCTTGCCTCGGTCAAGGACCGGATCGGCAACGCGATGATCTCGGCGGCGGAGGCCGAGGGCAAGATCGGTCCCGGCTCCGTCATCGTCGAGCCGACCTCGGGCAATACAGGCATCGCGCTCGCCTTTGTGTGCGCGGCGCGCGGCTACCGCTGCATCCTCGTGATGCCGGATTCCATGTCCCAGGAGCGGCGGAAGATGCTGGCGCTGCTCGGCGCGGAGCTGGTCCTCACCCCCGCCGCGGACCGCATGCCCGGCGCGATCGCGAAGGCCCAGGAGATCGTCGACACGACCGACAAGGCGATCATGCTCCAGCAGTTCCAGAACCCGGCGAACCCCGAGGTACACCGGAACACAACGGCCGAGGAAATCTGGGCCGATACGAACGGCGAGATCGACGTGTTCGTCGCCGGCGTCGGCACCGGCGGCACGATCACCGGCACGGCCGAGGTACTCAAGGCACGCAAGCCCGATGTGCACGTGGTCGCCATCGAGCCCGAGGACAGCGCGGTCCTTTCGGGCGGCCCCGCCGGCCCGCACATGATCCAGGGGATCGGCACCGGCTTCATCCCGGACATCCTCAACGTCGATATCTTCGACGAGGTGCTGCCAATCGCCAACGAGACGGCCTTCGCGACCGCCCGCAAGCTCGCGCGCGTCGAGGGCATCCCGGTCGGGATCTCGTCCGGCGCCGCGCTCGCTGCGGCGTTCGAGGTCGGCGCGCGGGACGAGATGGCCGGCAAGCTGATGGTCGTCCTGCTGCCGTCCTTCGCCGAGCGCTACCTCTCGACCGCGCTCTTCGAGGGGCTCTAGGACCCCACGAATGGAACTGAGCGACGAACAGTTTCATCGCTATGCCCGGCACCTGATCCTCGACGAGGTGGGTGAAGAGGGGCAGGAGAAACTGCTCGCCTCGCGGGTGCTGGTGGTCGGCGCGGGCGGACTCGGCGCGCCGCTGCTCATGTATCTTGCCGCCGCCGGGGTCGGCACACTGGGCATCGTCGACGACGACGAGGTGGACCTGACCAACCTGCAGCGCCAGGTGGTGCACGCGACAGGATCCGTCGGGCGAAAAAAGACGGAGTCCGCGAAGGATACGCTGGCGGCCCTCAACCCCGGGATCAATGTCGTCACCCACGACGTGCGACTCACCGGGGAAAATGCCGAGGAGATCGTGGCCGGCTACGACCTGGTCGCGGACGGTTCGGACAATTTCGAGACGCGCTATCTTCTCAACGACGCCTGCTATCGTTCTGGAATGCCTCTGGTAGCCGCCGCCATGCTGCGCTTCGAGGGACAGCTCTTCACCTTCCGGCGCAACGACGACGCGCCGACCGCCTGCTATCGCTGCATCTTCCCCGAGGCGCCGCCCGCCGACCTGGTGCCGCGCTGCGAGGAGGCCGGGATTCTCGGCGCACTCGCCGGCGTCATGGGATCGCTGCAGACGACCGAGGTGCTCAAGGAGCTGCTCGGGCTGGGCAAAAGCCTGGCCGGCCGGATGCTGATCTACGATGCGCTCAACACCGGCTTCCACACGATCAATGTGCCATGGAACCCGCACTGCGATGTCTGCGGAACGAACGCCCGGGACTGACGCCCGGGCCGACGCCTAGAACATCGTCTCCAGCACCCGGTCGGGCGGCGTATGGCCGTCCACGAAGGTGCGGATGTTGATCACCACCTTTTCGCCCATCTCCTGCCGCCCCTCGACCGTGGCCGAGCCCAGGTGCGGCAGCAGCACCACATTGTCCGCCGCCATCAGGCGCGGATCGACCGCCGGCTCATGCTCGAACACATCGAGCCCCGCCCCGGCGATCTGGCCCGCCTTGATCATGTCGCCCAGCGCGCGCTCGTCGATCACCTCGCCGCGCGATGTGTTGACGATGAAGGCGTGGGGCTGGAGCAGCGCGAGGCGGCGGCGCGACAGCAGGTGGTAGGTCGCCGGCGTGCGCGGGCAGTTCACCGACACGATATCGACCCGCGCCAGCATCTGGTCGAGGGATTCCCAGTAGGTCGCGTCGAGTTCCGCCGCGACGTCCGGATGGGTCGGGCGGCGGTTGTGATAGTGGATGTTGAGCCCGAAGCCCCGCGCGCGGCGCGCCAGCGCGGTGCCGATCCGGCCCATGCCCACGATCCCGAGACGCTTGCCCCAGATCCGCCGGCTCGGCAGCAGGGTCGGCGACCATCCCTGCCAGTCGCCCGAGCGGATCAACTGCGCACCTTCATACAAACGCCGCGGTACCGCCAGGATCAGCGCCATCGTCATGTCCGCGGTGTCCTCGGTGAGCACACCCGGCGTATTGGTGACGGTGATGCCGCGCTCGCGGGCCGCCGGCAGGTCGATATTGTCGACGCCGTTCCCGTAGTTGGCGATCAGCTTGAGGCGCTCGGACGCCGCCCCGATGACCCGGGCGCTGATGTGATCGGTCACGGTCGGCACCAGCACGTCGGCCTCGCCCACGGCGTCCATCAGCGCGGCCTCGCTCATCGGCGTGTCCGCATCGTTGAGCCGCGTATCGAACAGCTCCTTCATGCGCGCTTCCGTCGCCTCGGGAAGCCGGCGCGTGACGATCACGATAGGCTTTCTGTCTGCCATATTCCCCCGGCCCGCGTCCGCCGGTATCCGCCCGTGACGGCGGCCGGGACGGCGCGGTCTCTCCACGCCCGATTATCGCGTAAGCCCCCCGGTTCGCAAGGGTTCGCAGGGGCGCGCGGGGGCTTTTCGGCGGGTTGACCGGCGCACGGCGCTCGGATAGACGGCTAGGCATGATGTTCCGCTTGCCCACAGCCTTTTTCGGGGCTCTAGCGCTCGTCCTCGCGCTGTGGATGCCGGCCGCCACCGCCCAGCAGGACAACGTTGCCGCGGGAGCCACGGGCGCCCAGGTCGCGCCGGCGAACCCGTCGGGGCTGCCAATCCCGCGCTGGGTCAGTATCCGGGCGAAGGAGGCGAACCTGCGTACCGGGCCCGGCGCACGCTACCCCATCGACTGGCTCCTGCAGCGCCGCAACCTTCCCGCCGAGGTGATCGGGGAGTTCGAGAACTGGCGCAAGATCCGGATCCAGGACGGCACCGAGGGCTGGGTCCACAAGTCCATGCTGTCGGGTAGGCGCATGGCCGCGATCACGGACGGCCGGGCGCGCATGCGCCTGGACCCCACGGACAATGCGCCCATAGCGGCCTTCGTCGAGACGGGCGTGATCGTCACGCTGCGCGGATGCGAGGCGACCTGGTGCCAGGTTGCCGTCGACAGCCACGGGGTGGAGGGTTGGCTGCCGCGCACCGCGTTGTGGGGAATCTACGCAGACGAGGCGGTCGGCCGCTAGGTCCCGACCGCCGGCGAACTTCAGCCGTCGAGGTCGCCCGCGAGTTCCGCGCGTACGGCCTCGGTCAGCACCGTCATGTGTGCGTATTCGGGATGGCCGAAGCCGAGCATCACCTCGGTTCCCGGCGCGCGGAATGCCTCGGCTTGTGCGGCGGTGAACGGAAAGTGGATGAACTGCACCGAGCTCGCCTTGCCGTCGGCGGTCGTCCGGTCGACATCCGCTTCCGGGACGCCGGTGATCGTCTCGCCGCCGAACTTCAGGAAGGCCGTCTCCTCGACCCCGCCCAGCTTGGCGAGGACCATCTTGCGCCGGACCTCGTCGTCGATCTCGAACATGACGGTCGCAACCAGCTCGCGGCCGTTCGGGATCAACGGATTGTAGGCCGACAGCTCGTCGTCGATCTGCTCCTCGCCGCCGCGTTCGATGAACAGCATCTCGTGAACCTGATGCCACATGGTCTCGTAGCACTCGAAATAGGCCGTCGCGTACGGACCCAGCTCGACGCGGCGGTCCCGCTTGCGGGCGACAAGCGCGGCGCGCCGGTCCTTCCGGCTCTTGCCGTATTCCTCCATGTCGATGATGTCGGCACGGGTGATTTCGCGCGGGGCGGGCATGGCGGCAACTCCGGGGTCTAGGCGGCGAGTTCGGGTGCAAGCCCGTAGGCCAGCGCGAACAGCTCAACGGGATGGTATGTGCGGGCGGGCGCGGACTGGCCATCATCGAGCTGCTTCTCGATGCCCTGCAGGATGTGGTCCGCGGCCAGCGGGCACTCGGAAACAATGAAGCGGTGATCCTTCGCCTGGCGCGCCACCGGCCGGCCGACCTTGATGGCGGTCTCGAAGTTCTCCTTCATCACGCCCCACGAACCGCCATGACCCGAGCAACGCTCGATCACCTTGAGGTCTGCGTCGGGAATGAGCCGCAGCATCTCGGCCGCCTTCTGGCCCATGTTCTGGGCCCGGGCATGACAGGCAAGGTGCAACGCGACGGAGGCCGGCAGGGCCGAAAGGCCATCGACCAGGCCCTCGTTCTTCGCGATGTCGACGATGTATTCCGTGATGTCTCGGGTCGCGGCCGAGAGAGCCCTGATGTCCTCGTCCTCCGGCAGCAGCAGCGGCCACTCGAACTTCAGCATCAGCGCGCAGGACGGCGTCAGCGCGATCACGTCCCTGCCGGCGTCCACATGGGGCCGGAACGCTGCGGCGACCGTCTTCGCCATGGCCGCGACGTCGTCCACCTGCCCCTGTTCGAGCTGGGGCATCCCGCAGCAGCCGGGGTGCAGCGCGCTGGTCGCGACCCCGTTCTTCGCGAGGATGCGCTGCGCCAGCACGCCCGTGTCGGGCTTGTTGTAGTTCACGAAACAGGTCGCGTAGAACACCGCCTCGCGGCCATGCGCCGGCGCGTCAGTGTTCACCGCCGGCGGCGCGCTTTCGGCCTGGCGCACGAACGTCTTCGCGGTCGGCGCATACTTCGGCAGATCGGCCTCGCGGTGGACGCCCGCGATCTTCTCGATCACCGGCCGGGTCAGCTTGTTGCCGCGGTCCGAGCCCCAGTTGGCCAACCCCGCCACCTTGCCCGCCAGCCGGCCGTTCCGGTCGGTCTGGATGAGCTGGCGCTCGCTCCAGGAGACGCCGTCGCGCTTCGCCTCGATCGCGCGGTAGCGCAGCATCAGGTGCGGGAAGTCGAGGTTGAACTCATGCGGCGGCACGTAGGGGCACTTGGTCATGAAGCACATGTCGCAGAGCGTGCAGGCGTCCACGACGGGCTTGAAGTCGGCGCTGTCGACGCTGTCGAGCTCGCCTGTGTCCGACTCGTCGATCAGGTCGAACAAGCGCGGGAAGGAATCGCACAGATTGAAGCAGCGGCGGCAGCCGTGACAGATATCGAAGACCCGGCGCAGCTCCTCATCGAGTTTCGCCTCGTCGAAGAAGTCCATCTCCTCCCACCCGAGCGGGTGGCGGGTCGGCGCATCGAGGCTGCCTTCGCGGGGCGCGCTGTTGCCGTTCTCATCTGTCATGGTCCGTTCTCCTCGTCGCGGGGCAAACACCCCCGTTGGCCGTCAGCACTGCCGACGCGCCCGGCCTGAAACCGTCTGCGAAAGAGATGAGGGGCCGCAGCAAGTCATGAGCGGCCCCGCATTGGCTCAGTCGAGGTCGTCGAGCGCCTTCTGGAAGCGGCCCGCGTGGCTCTTCTCGGCCTTCGCGAGCGTCTCGAACCAATCGGCGATCTCGTCGTGACCCTCTTCGCGCGCCGTGCGCGCCATACCCGGATACATATCCGTGTACTCGTGGGTCTCGCCGGCGACCGCGGCCTTGAGGTTGTCCGCGGTCGGGCCGATCGGCTCGCCGGTCGCGGGGTCACCGACCTCCTCGAGGAACTCGAGATGGCCGTGCGCATGGCCCGTCTCGCCCTCGGCGGTCGAGCGGAACACGGCGGCGACGTCGTTGTAGCCCTCGACGTCGGCCTTCTGCGCGAAATAGAGATAGCGGCGGTTGGCCTGGCTCTCGCCAGCAAACGCTTCCTTGAGATTTTCCTCGGTCTTAGAACCCTTGAGCGACATCATACGTCTCCTTGGAATTGCGATACTGATATGTCCACCCGCCCCGTTCCGGGCGGTTTCCCGTTCGGCCCGGCGCGCAAGGCACCCGACCCGAAATCGTCACAGCCCAAATATGGCGGGGCAGACGCCAGGAGTCAACAGATTGGAAGAATTCCAATCTGTTAATTATCCTGCTGAAAACTATCTATTTATTGAGAATGGTTCTCATTAGCGCGACGCAGGCGCACGATCACGTCGATCCGCGCCACCTCGGCGTCCGCAGGCGCTTCGGGAATCGCCGCGAGGGTAACCTGGTCGCCGGGAATATCCTGCAGCGAACCATCGTCCTCGTAGAAGAAGTGATGGTGATCCTCGACGTTGGTGTCGAAATAGGACCGTCCCGGCGCCACCACCACCTCGCGCAACAGGCCCGACTCGGTGAATTGGTTGAGGGTGTTGTAGATCGTCGCGAGCGAGACCTTGATCCCCTCCGCCGTGACGTCGGCGTGGAGTTGCTCGGCCGTCACGTGCCGGTCGTCCGCATCGAACAGCAGCTTGCCCAGCGCGAGCCGCTGGCGAGTCGGGCGCAGGCCCGCCTCCTTCAGGCGGCGCAGCGCGTCGGCATAGGGCCGCTCGCGGTTATCGGGGGTTGCGTCGTTCATGGGCCCAATATGGGTCATTTGCGCGGCATGTAAAGAGGAATCTCTCGAAACAACGGGATAACCCGTTAGATTCGATCAATCTTTGCCCCACACCGGCACCGCTGCAACCGTGATCCAGTCCTTTACCGGCGCGCGCAACGGTGTCAGGCTCTGGGAGAATCGACCGGAAATCGGCCCGCGCGAGCGTCAAGTTGCGGACAGTGGGCGGAACACCTGTTAGAACGGCGTCCCATCCAGAGGCTAGAAGTGTATCGGGCATGAGTTGTTTCAGCGAGAAGTCCAGTTTCACCTACGAAGAACTGATCCAGTGCGGGCATGGCGAGCTGTTCGGCCCCGGCAACGCGCAGCTGCCGCTGCCGCCGATGCTCATGTTCGACCGCATCACCGAGATTTCCAGCGACGGCGGCGCCCACGGCAAGGGCATCATCGTCGCCGAGCTCGACATCAAGCCCGACCTCTGGTTCTACGACTGCCACTTCGAGGGCGATCCCATCATGCCGGGTTGCCTGGGCCTCGACGCGTTGTGGCAGATGACCGGCTTCTTCCTGGGCTGGCAGGGCCTGCCGGGCCCGGGCCGTGCGCTCGGCGTGGGCGAGGTCAAGTTCGCCGGCGAGGTGAAGCCCGAAGGCAAGCTGCTGCGCTACCAGGTCGACGTGAAGAAGCTGATCAAGCGCGGGGTCGCGCTCGCCATCGCCGACGGGCTGGCCGAGCTCGACGGCGAGACCGTCTACACCACGACCGGACTCAAGGTCGGGCTATTCCCGCCGAGCAAGGAGGAAAGCGCATGAGCACCAACGGGATGCGCCGCGTCGCCGTCACCGGGCTGGGCATCGTCTCGCCCATCGGCGCCAACGCCGCCGAGGTCACCGAGAGCCTCAAGGCCGGCCGCTCGGGCATCGTCCACTGCGACACCTACGAGGAGATGGGCTTCCGCTCCCATGTCCACGGTGCGCCCGACGTCGATTTCGACAACCATATCGACCGCAAGCTGCGCCGCTTCATGGGCGACGGCGCGGCCTACAACTACATCGCCATGACCGAGGCGATCGCCGATTCCGGCCTGACCGAGGCCGATATCCATGACGAGCGCACGGGCCTCGTCATGGGCTCCGGCGGCCCCTCTACCTCGGCCCAGGTCGAGGCGGCGGACATCGCGCGCGAGAAGAGCCCCAAGCGGATCGGACCCTACGCGGTGCCCAAGGCCATGTGCTCGACGCTGTCGGCCAACATGTCGACCGCCTTCAAGATGCGCGGCCTGAGCTACTCGATCAGCTCCGCCTGCTCGACCAGCGCGCACTGCATCGGAAACGGCGGCGAGCTGATCCAGATGGGCAAGCAGGACATCGTCTTCGCGGGCGGCGCCGAGGAGCTCCACTGGACGCTCACGGTCCTGTTCGACGCCATGGGCGCGCTGTCGTCCAGGTACAACGACACGCCCGAGCGGGCCTCGCGCCCGTATGACGTCAACCGCGACGGCTTCGTCATCGCCGGCGGCTCCGGCGTGGTGGTCCTCGAGGAGATGGAGCGGGCCAAGGCGCGCGGCGCGAAGATCTATGCCGAGCTGGTCGGCTACGGCGCCAGCTCCGATGGGGTCGACATGGTGGCGCCGTCGGGCGAGGGCGCGGTGCGTTGCATGAAGATGGCAACAGCCGGCCTCGGCAACCAGACCGTCGACTACATCAATGCCCACGGCACCTCGACCCCGGTCGGCGACATGATCGAGCTGGGCGCCATCAACGAGGTGTTCGGCGCCCACCGGCCCAAGGTTGCCTCGACCAAGTCGCTCACGGGCCACTCCCAGGGCGCGACCGGCGCGCACGAGGCGATCTACTCGTTGCTCATGCTCGAGAACGATTTCATCGCCGCTTCGGCCAACATCGAGGATCTCGATCCCGAGGCCGGCGACGCCGACATCGTGACCGAGCGGATCGACGATGCCGGGCTCAACTGCGTCATGTCGAACAGCTTCGGCTTCGGCGGAACCAACGCGTCGCTGGCTTTCCAGCGGCACGAAGGCTGACCCGATGGCCGACGCGCACGCCCCCACGCCCGAACCCACCCCCGCCACCCTGAAGCAGGCCGAGAGCATGGACGGACAACCCGCGACAGGAAGCCTGATGGCCGGCAAGCGCGGCCTCATCATGGG
>JAYPRP010000004.1:0-72915 GCA_038132575.1 Rhodospirillaceae bacterium | reverse complement strand
GTGCTGATGCACGGCTACATGAACGCCGAGGCCCTGACGAAAACCATCGAGACCGGCGAGGCCCACTACTGGTCGCGTTCGCGCGAAGTCCTCTGGCACAAGGGCGCCACATCGGGGCTGGTCCAGAAGGTGAAGGAAATCCGGATCGACGACGATCAGGACGCGGTCTGGCTACGGGTCGACGTCCAGGGCGGCGCGAGCTGCCATGTGGGCTACCGCTCCTGCTTCTACCGCTCGGTGCCGGTCGGCGCCGCGGACGACGCGCCGGTGACGCTGGGCTTCGAGGAGACCGAGAAGGTCTTCGACCCGGTCGAGGTCTACGGCGACGCGCCGAACCCGACGAAGCTCTAGCCTCCGTCGTCATGCGCGGACTTGATCCGCGCATCTCACACAAACCGAGATGAGATGCCCGCATCAAGTGCGGGTATGACGAACTTATTGGCCCTACAGCGTCTCCATGAACCGCACCGGCTCGCCCACCGGCGCATCGGCGAGTTCGCCGTCGCGCATCACGACGTTGCCGCGGATGATCGTGCCCACCGGCCAGCCGGTGATATGCATCCCCTCATAGGGCGACCAGCCGCACTTGTAGGCGAGCCAGTCGGCGGTGATCTCGCGCTTCGCCTTGAGATCGACCAGCGTGAAGTCCGCGTCATAGCCCTGTGCGATGCGGCCCTTGCCGGCGATGTTGAATATCCGCTGGGGGCCTGAACACAGGAGATCGACCAGGCGGGCGAGCGACAGCCGGCCATTGGCGACATGGTCGAGCATCACCGCCACCGTCGTCTGCGCGCCGGGCATCCCCGACGGGCTCGCGGGATAGGGCCGCGCCTTCTCTTCCCTGGTGTGGGGTGCGTGGTCCGAGCCGATCACGTCGAACACGCCCTGCTCGATCCCGCGCCACAGCCCGGAGCGGTGGGCCGCGTCGCGGATCGGCGGGTTCATCTGGGCGTAGGTTCCGAGCCGCTCGTAGCATTCGGGCGCGGCGAGCGTGAGATGCTGCGGCGTCACCTCGCAGGTCGCCACGTCCTTGTACCCCGCAAGTATCTCGACCTCCTCGGCGGTGGTGATGTGCAGCACATGGACGCAACGGCCGGTCTCCCGCGCGATCTTGAGGAGCCGTTTCGTCGAGCGGATGGCCGTCTCCTCGTCACGCCAGACGGGGTGCGAGGACGGATCACCCTCGATGCACTCGCCCTTGCGTTCCTCGAGGCGGTACTCGTCTTCCGAATGGACCGACATGCGCCGGGCGCCGTTCGCGAGCACGCGGCGCACCGTCTCGTCGTCGGGCACCAGGAGGTTCCCCGTAGAGCTGCCCATGAACATCTTGACGCCGCAGCAGCCCGGCACGCGCTCGAGCACGGCGAGTTGATCCGCGTTCTCCGCCGATGCGCCCATGAAGAAGGCGTGGTCGGTCCACGCACGTCCCTTCGCGCGGGAAATTTTGTCGGCCAGCGCCTCGGCGGTCGTGGTCAGCGGGTTGGTGTTGGGCATCTCGAAAACGGCCGTGATGCCACCCAGTGCCGCCGAGCGGGTGCCGGATTCGAGGTCCTCTTTCTGCTCGTTGCCGGGCTCGCGGAAATGCACCTGGCTGTCGATCATGCCCGGCAGGACGGTGAGCCCCGCCGCGTCGATGACGGTTTCCGCATCGGCAACGCCGAGGTCGCCCACATGGGCTATACGGCCGCCGCTGACGGCCACGTCGGTTCGGGCCAGCCCGCCGGTGGCCCAGACCTCGCCACCCCTGATGATCAGATCGTATGTGTCAGTCATGACGTTATTCGTATCACCCCGCAGCGCCGCCTAACAGGGGCCGATCATCCACAGAGAAGTTCATTCGGCCTCGGCATCCGCGGCGAGCGCGCCCGCGAAGTCGGCCATCAGTTCGAGTACCCCCTCGGTCGCATCCTTGTGGGGCGCGTGCCCGCAATCCGGCACCATCACCGCATCCACCGGGCCCGACGACTGGCGACCGATCGCCTCGGGCTGGGCCGCGGTGCCGTACTCGTCGCCCTCGCCCTGGATCACCAGGGCCGGGCAGGTGATCCCCGGCAGGTATTCCTCGATGTTCCAGTCGCGGAATGCCGGCGACAGCCAGATGTCGTTCCAGCCCCGGAACGTCTTGTCGCCGTCGGTGTGATGGCGCCCGATCCGCGCCGGCAGGTCGGTCGTCTCGTAGGCGGTCTTCGCATCCTCGATCCCGGCGATGCTCTCGTCCTCGACGAAAAAGTGGGGCGCCTCGAGGATCAGGCCGCGCACCGGCCATTGCCCCGCGCCGGCATGGATCGCGGCGATCGACCCGCCGTCGCTGTGCCCGACGAGGATCACATCATCGAGATCGAGCGCATCGCGGACGACCGGCAGGGTCTCCAGTGCCTCGGTGTGCATGTAGCCCACCGGGCGCGCCGCCTCCAGCGCGTCCGATCCGCCATAGCCATAGCGGGAATAGACGAGCGCCGGCAGGCCGCTCTCGGCGGTAAGCATCGCCGGAAAGTCGCGCCACAGGCCGGCCGAACCGAGCCCCTCGTGCAGGAAGACCAGCGCCGTGCCGTCGCCGTCATGAGGCGCCGTCCAGTAGTATTCGAGCCGGCGCCCCCCGGCGGTCAGATACTGAAGCTCCGGGCGATCCGTGGATGACATCGAAACATTCCTTCGCGTGTCGCCAATTGGTTGGAGAGGCCAACTATCGGATCCACAAGGTTATGGTTTTGGACTAGTGTTCTAGCGGGAATCCGAAGGAGATTGCGATCCCATGATCGCCTTTGAAACACACCCTGACCGCTACCGCCACTGGCAGCTTTCCATCGATAGCCGGGTCGCGACCCTGACCCTCGACGTGGACGAAGCCGGCGGCCTCGCGCCGGGCTACGAGCTGAAGCTCAACTCCTACGATCTCGGAGTGGATATCGAGCTCTACGACGCTGTCCAGCGCCTGCGCTTCGAACATCCGGAAGTGGCAGCGGTAGTGATCACTTCGGCGATGGAACGAGTCTTCTGCGCCGGGGCCAACATCCCGATGCTCAAGGGCTCGAGCCACGACCACAAGGTTAACTTCTGCAAGTTCACCAACGAGACCCGGAACGCCATCGAGGATGCGAGCGCGCATTCCGGCCAGGCCTATATCTGCATGGTGAACGGCACCGCTGCGGGCGGCGGCTACGAGCTGGCGCTCGCCTGCGACGAAATCCTGCTGATCGACGACGGGTCGAGCGCTGTCTCCCTGCCCGAGGTGCCGCTTCTGGCGGTGCTGCCCGGCACCGGCGGGCTCACCCGCGTGGTGGACAAGCGCCATGTGCGCCGCGACCGGGCCGACTTCTTCTGCACCACCGGTGAAGGTTTGCGTGGACGCCGTGCGCTGGAGTGGCGGCTGGTCGACACGTTGGTGCCCCGCTCGAAGTTCGAGGAGACCGTCACGGCGCGCACCGACGCGCGGATCGCGGCGAGCGACCGGCCAGCCGACGCGGACGGCATCGAACTGACACCGCTCGCCCGCGAGCTCTCGGATGACGCAATCGATTACCCGAACCTGACGGTCGCGCTCGACCGCGCCGCCCGGACGGCGACGTTCACGATTCGCGGCCCAGAGACGGCTCCCCAGGCCGATGCGGCGGGCATCCATGCCGCCGGCGTGGACTTCTGGCCGCTGGCGATCGCCCGCGCGCTCGACGACGCGATCCTGCACCTGCGCTTCAACGAGACAGAGATCGGCACCTGGGTGTTTCGCACCGAGGGCGACCCGGAGCTGGTGGCCGCCCACGACGCGGCGTTGCTCGACCATGCCGGCGACTGGCTGGTCCGCGAGATCACGCTTTACCTGCGCCGCACGCTGAAACGCATCGACGTATCCGCGCGCTCGCTGATCGCGCTCATCGAGCCAGGCTCATGCTTCACCGGCACGCTCTTCGAGCTCGCGCTCGCCGCGGACCGCTCCTACATGCTCGACGGCATGTTCGAGGAGGACAGCTCGAACCTGCCACCCGCGACAGTCCGGCTGACCGGCATGAACACGGGCCCGCTTGAGATGTGCACCGGCCTTACCCGGCTCCAGACCCGCTTCTACGGCGACGACGACGCGCTGGCTGCGGCCGCCGACGCGCTCGGCAGCGATCTCGAGGCGATCGACGCCGAAGAGCTCGGCCTCGTTACCTTCGCCCCCGACGACATCGACTGGGAGGACGAGGTGCGGCTCGCGATCGAGGCCCGCACCGCCTTCTCGCCCGACGCGCTGACCGGCATGGAGGCAAGCCTCCGCTTCCCCGGCCCCGAGACCATCGAGAGCAAGATCTTCGCGCGGCTGAGCGCGTGGCAGAACTGGATTTTCCAACGCCCCAACGCTGTCGGCGACGACGGCGCGCTGGAGCTCTACGGCACCGGCAAACAACCCGAGTACGACCGAAAGCGGGTCTGAGATCATGAAAGCCGACTACAACGAGACCATCCCCAACAACGTCAACCTGGGCGACGACCGCCGCCTGCTGCGCGCGCTGGAACGCTGGCACCCCGCCTACATCCAGTGGTGGAAGGAGATGGGGCCGGTCGAATCCAACGACCTCCAGGTCTATCTGCGCACCGCCATCAGCGTGGACACAGACGGCTGGGCCCATTTCGACCATGTGAAGATGCCCGACTATCGCTGGGGCATCTTCCTGGCCGAGCCCGCGCCCGACCGCGAGATCGGCTTCGGCGCGCACAAGGGCGAGCCGGTCTGGACGGAGGTGCCGGGCGAGTACCGCACCGAGCTCCGCCGCCTGATCGTCACCCAGGGCGACACCGAGCCCGCCTCGGTCGAGCAACAACGCCAGCTCGGCCGCACCGCGCCGTCGCTCTACGACCTGCGCAATCTCTACCAGGTGAATGTCGAGGAAGGCCGGCACCTGTGGGCGATGGTGTATTTGCTGCACGCCTATTTCGGGCGCGACGGGCGCGAGGAGGCCGAGGAGATGCTCGAGCGCCATGCGGGCGATCCGGACCGGCCACGCATCCTCCAGGCCTTCAACGAGCAGACGAACGACTGGCTGTCCTTCTTCATGTTCACCTACTTCCAGGACCGCGACGGCAAGTTCCAGCTCGCCGCGCTGGCCGAGTCCGGCTTCGACCCGCTGTCGCGCACCTGCCGCTTCATGCTGACGGAAGAGGCGCACCACATGTTCGTGGGCGAGACCGGCGTGATGCGCGTCCTGCAGCGGACCTGCGAGCTGATGCAGCAGCACGACACCACGGACGTGCGTCCCTTCGGCGGCATCAACCTCGAGACGATCCAGAAGTGGATCAACTTCCACTACTCGATCTGCCTCGACCTGTTCGGGTCCGAACGCTCGACCAACGCCGCCAACTACTTCTCCATGGGGCTCAAGGGGCGCTACCAGGAGACCAAGATCGAAGACGACCACAAGCTCGACGGCGAGCAGATGGAGATCCCGAAGGTCACGGACGATGGCATCGACACCGAGACGATCTCGGCGCTGACGGCCATGAACCTGAAGCTCCGCCAGGACTACACCGCCGACAGCCAGCGCGGGCTGAACCGGTTCAACAAGATGATCGCCGCCCACGACATCGACGTGACGCTCACCCTGCCCGACGAGAAGTTCAACCGGTCGATCGGCATCTACTCCGGCATCGAGGCGACGCCCGAGGGCGAGATCATCTCCGCGGAAGACTGGGCGAAGCGCAAGGGTGCCTGGCTGCCGACCGACGAGGACCATGCCCATGTGAACTCGCTCATGGTGCCGGTCACCGAGCCGGGCAAGATGGCGAGCTGGATCGCGCCACCCAAGCGCGGCATCCACGGCCGGCCCATCGACTATAAGTATGTGCTGTTTCATTAGGAGAGCCCTTACGCCCAACGAACAGGGGTAACAGCAGAAAATGAGGCAACGCGAACTCCGCAGAAAAGCAACCGAAGTCGAAAAACGCCTCTGGTCGCGGCTTCGGAATCGCCAGCTGGACGGCATCAAGTTTCGACGCCAGAACCCGATCGGGCGCTACATCGTCGATTTCGTGTCGGAGTCCGAGAAGCTGATTGTCGAGCTCGACGGTGGACAACATGCGCAACAAACGGAAGCAGACACCGAGCGCACACAGACACTGGAATCCATGGGCTACATCGTGATCCGCTTCTGGAACAACGAGGTCATCGAGAACATCGACGGCGTCTTGATGGAAATTCTCAATACCGCTCGTTCCGCAAAGCCCCTCTCCCATGGGGAGAGGGGTTTGGGGTGAGGGGATAAGATGCCACCGAGCAAACACACGGCAACCGTAACCCCTCACCCGGCTCACGTTGTTCGCCACCCTCTCCCTATGGGAGAGGGTTGAATCCGCAGGAATACCGACCGATGACCCCCAACACCGTCACCGTCGATACGTCCACCAGCCCGGCGACGCTGACCTATGCGGAGCGGTTCAACGTGGCGGTGCCGTTCATCGACCGGCACATCGACGAGGACCGCGGCGACAAGATCGCCATTCGTGATGACGACGGCGACACGACCTATGCCCAGCTCGCCGAGAGCGTGAACCGGGCCGGGAACGCGCTCGCGGCCCTGGGGCTCACGCTCGGCGACCGGGTGATCCTCGCGATCAAGGACTGTCCGGCCTTCTTCTTCGCCTTCTGGGGGGCGATCAAGGCAGGCTTCGTGCCGGTGCCCGTGAACACGCTCCTGCGGGCGGGCGATCACCAGTTCATCATCGAGGATTCGGGCGCCACCTGCGTTATCTGGTCGCCCGAATTCGCGGAGGCCATGGAACCCGCGATCGCCGCGGCGCAGCCGGCCCACAGCTTACCAACCGTAGGCGGGGACGACAGCCTTGCCGGACGCATGGCCGCCGCCGCGCCGGAACTCGAGGCAGCACCAGCCACCGCCGACGCCGACTGCTTCTGGCTCTACACCTCGGGTTCCACCGGGACGCCCAAGGGTGCAGTCCATGCCCACCGGGACATGGTGGTGACCAGCCAGTATTACGGCGTCGAGACACTCGGGATCACGGCGGAGGATATCCACTTCTCCGCCGCCAAGCTGTTCTTCGCCTACGGGCTCGGCAACGCGATGACGTTCCCGCTATGGGCCGGCGGCCAGGCGGTGCTGTTCGCGGGCCGGCCCACGCCCGAAATCATGGCCGACCATATCGAGCGGTATCGCCCGACCCTCTACTACGCCGTGCCGACCCTGTTCGCCGCCCAGCTCCATGCGCTGGAGAGCGCGGACACCGACCTGTCGAGCCTGCGCGCCTGCGTGTCGGCCGGCGAGCCCCTGCCCGCGAACATCTTCGAGCGCTGGCGCGAGAGGACCGGCCTCGAGATCCTCGACGGCATCGGCACCACGGAGATTCTCCACATCTTCATCGGCAACGGCCCCGGCGACGCGAAGCCGGGCGTCAACGGAAAACTCGTGCCGGGCTACGAGGCAAAGATCGTCGATGACGATGACAACCCCGTCGCCCCGGGCGAGATCGGCAACCTGATGATCCGCGGGGACTCGATCACGTCGCGCTACTGGAACCAGCCCGAGCGTACGGCCGCCGCCATCACCGACGGCTGGATCCGCACCGGCGATTCCTACATGCAGGACGAAGACGGCTGCTTCATCTGCTGCGGGCGCAGCGACGACATGCTCAAGGTGGGCGGAATCTGGGTCTCGCCGGTGGAGATCGAGGCGCGGCTGGTGGCGCACGACGCCGTGCTCGAGGCGGCGATCATCGGCCGGGCCGACGATGACGAGCTGATCAAGCCCGAGGCCTTCGTGATCCTGAAAGAGTCGGGCGACGCGTCCGACGCGCTCGCCGAAGAGCTCAAGGCCTTCTGCCAGGCCGAGCTCGCCCGCTACAAATATCCGCGCTGGGTCCACTTCGTGGACGAGCTACCGAAGACCGCGACGGGCAAGATCCAGCGGTTTAAGCTGCGGGGGTAGACCACAGCGGAGGGCAGCATGGACCTTCATCCCCAGGTGCTGAAAGCCATCAGCCTGATGGCCGGCGTCAGTTTTCCCGACCTGCCGCCCGGCAAGGCGCGCGCCGTCCTCCGCGAGAAGGTGGCGCTGCTGAACCAGGTGCCGGCGCCGCTGCGCCGGGTGATGGACCTCTACCCCATGGGTCCGGGCGGCCCGGTGCCGCTTCGGGTCTATGTGCCGATCACCACGCCCGACCCCGAAGCAGAGGACGGCACGCCTCTTCCCGTGGTGGTGTATTTCCATGGCGGCGGCTGGACAATCGGCAGCCACGACACGGTGGAGCCCCAGTGCCGCTACATGGCGAACGCCGCGCTTGCGATCTTCGTCTCCGTCGAGTACCGGCTCGCGCCAGAGCACAAGTTCCCCGCCGCCACCGAAGACTGCCAATGGGCCGTGCGCTGGGTGCATGATCACGCCGCGGAGATCGGAGCCGACCCGGCCCGAATCGCCGTGGCGGGGGATAGCGCGGGCGGCAACCTGACGGCGGTTACGTCCCAACAACTCCGCGACGGCGGTCCGAAGCTGGCCGCGCAGGTGATGATATGCCCGATCCTGAGCCTGCTGTTCGACACGCCGTCCTATGAAGAGAACGCCGAGGGCCCGGTGCTGACGCGGCGGATGCAGGAGCGCTGGCGACTGAACTATCTCGACGGCGACGACGCCCTGCGCCACGACCCGCGTGTCTCGCCGCTCCTGGCCAATGACCTGTCAGGCCTGCCGCCCGCGACGGTGATCACCGCCAGCCACGACCCGCTGCGTGACGAGGGCATCGCCTATGGCGAGCGCCTGAAGGAGGCCGGCGTACCGGTGCGGCAGAGAAACTGGGAGGGTTACCCGCACCTGTTTCCCAGCATGGGCGGGTATGTGGACGCCGCCTTCGAGGCGCTGGACTTCGCCGCCGCCGGTCTGCGGGAAGGATTTGGGGGTTAGAACCGCAGAGCGGTTATGCCCGGGTGGATTACAGACCCGCCCCAACAACCGCGCAAACTTCCCGTAGGGGCGGGTTTCAAACCCGCCCGCACCGAGGTTCGAGATGCGCGGATCAAGTCCGCGCATGACGAGATTGTTGATGTGGCCTGCCAGACCCTCCTCATGCTGAGGAGGCGCGTGAGCGCCGTCTCGAAGCATGGCGGCAGCACGTCCTTCGATGCGGGCCGCTTTCTTCGAAACCGGCCTCCTCAGGACGAGGATGGAAGGTCTCAAACCCCGAGATACCGCGCCTGAAGCTCCGCGTCGGCGCGCAGTTCGTCGGACGAGCCGGTCCAGACCACGCGCCCCTTCTCGACGATGTGGTGGCGGTCGGCGATCTTGGTGAGCGCCTCCACATTCTTGTCGATCACGAGGATTGACTGGCGGGCGGCCTTGAGACCGGCCAGACAGTTCCAGATTTCCGTCCGGATCAGCGGCGCCAGCCCCTCGGTTGCCTCGTCGAGGATCAGGAGGCGCGGGTTGGTCATCAGCGCCCGGCCGATGGCCAGCATCTGCTGCTCGCCGCCCGAGAGCTGGTTGCCCGCACTCTCGAGCCGGGCCGCCAGGGCGGGGAAAAGATCGACCACCTTGTCGAAGGTCCAGTCCTCGCCCCCGTCCGTGTCACCCTGGCGCGGCCGCGCGGTCGCGACCAGGTTCTCGCGGACGGACAGGTTGGGGAAGATCTGCCGACCCTCGGGCACCAGCCCGATGCCGGCCTGGGCAACCTTGTAGGACGGGAGCCCGTCGATCCGCCGACCGTCGAAGCTGATCTCGCCGCCATGGGGCGCCATGATCCCGAGGATCGAGCGCACGGTCGTGGTCTTGCCCATGCCGTTGCGGCCGAGCAGCGTCGCGACCTCGCCCGCGCCCACCGCCAGGTCCATCCCGAACAGCACCTGGCTGTCGCCGTACGAGCTCTCGATCCCGCGCACATCGAGCATCAGGCCGCCCCCTCGCCCGTGCCATCACCCGCATCGTCCCCCAGATAGGCGGCGCGCACCGCGGCGTCGCCGCGAATCTCGTCGGGCGTGCCGGTCGCGATGGCCCTGCCGTACACCAGCACGGTGATCCGGTCGGCGAGCGCGAAGACCGCGTCCATGTCGTGCTCGATCAAAAGCATCGTGTACTCGCCCTTGAGCGCCTTCAGGAAGTCGATCATCCCCTGGCTCTCCTCCGGGCCCATGCCGGCCATGGGCTCGTCGAGCAGCAGCAGGCGCGGATGGGTTGCGAGCGAGATCGCGATCTCGAGCTGGCGCTGCTCGCCATGGGCGAGGTTGCCGGCCAACACGTCGAGCCGGTCGCCGAGCCCCACCTTCTCGAGGAACTCGCGCGCGGGCCCGCGCAGGCTCTCGTCGCCGGCGGCGGGCGCCCAGAAGCGGAAGCTGTGCCCCTGCCCCGCCTGGACCGACAGCATGACGTTCTCCAGCACCGTGAAGTCCCGGAAGATGCTGGTGATCTGGAACGAGCGGGCGAGTCCCTGGTTGACCCGGGCCGGCGCCGACAACCGGGTAATGTCCCGCCCCTCAAAGAGGATGTCGCCGGCGTCGGGCCTGAGCATGCCGGACAGCAGATGCACCAGGGTTGTCTTGCCCGCGCCGTTGGGCCCGATCACCGCATGGATCTCGCCGGTCGCAACCTCGAGGGACAGATTGTCCGTCGCCGTCAGCCCGCCGAAGCTCTTGCGGAGCGTGCGCGCCTCGAGCGCGAGATTTGCGGAGCCGTTACTCACGAGCGGCCCGCGGGGTGAGGAGGCCGGCGATGCCGCCGCGCGCGAACAGCACGACCAGCACCAGGAAGGGCCCGAAGATGATGTGCCAGTGAATCGTCCAGGTGGAGAGGATCTCCGACAGCATCAGGAAGACGAAGGCCCCCGTCACGGGCCCGAACAGGGTGGACATGCCGCCGAGCACCACCATGAAGATGAGCTCACCCGAGCGCGGCCAGTTCATCATGTCGGGCGAGACGAAGTTCTCGAGGTTCGCCTGCAGCATGCCGGCGATGCCGCACATGACGCCCGCGATGACGAAGGCCGTCAGGCGGTAGCGGTAGGTCGAAACACCGATGGCGAGCACGCGCGTGTCGTTGGACCTGGCGGCCCGGATCACCATGCCGAAGCGCGAACGGACGAGTCGCCAGCTCACGAACACGCTCAGCAGCAGGAACGCGAAGATCGTGTAGTACATGGTGAGCTTGTCGTTCAGGCTGAAAAAGCCGAGCCCGAAGTCGCTGCGCGACAGGATGTTGAGGCCGTCGTCGCTGCCGTAGCGCTCGGCGCTCACGCTCAGGAAGAAGATCATCTGGGCGAGCGCGAGCGTGATCATGATGAAATAGACGCCGCGCGTGCGCAGGCTGATCGCGCCGAAGATCAGCGAGATCACGGCGCAGATGCCGATCCCCAGCGGCCACTGGATCCACGCGCTGTTGACCCCGTGGAACGCCAGAATGCCGATGGTGTAGCCGCCGATGCCGAGATAGACCGCGTGGCCGAAGCTGATCATGCCGCCGTAGCCCATGATCATATTGAGGCTGACCGCGGCGATCGCCCAGATCATGATCCGGGCGAAGACGATCACGTAGAAGGGCTCGCCCAGCGACGGCGCCAGGAACGGCACCACGGCGCACAGGCCGATCACGACCGCCGACAGGATGTTCGCGGGATTGCGCAGGTCGATCATCGGCTAGCCTCCCGCGCCCTTGGGCGGAAACAGCCCCTGGGGCCGGAAGAACAGGATCGCGGCCATCAGCACGTAGATGAGCATGGACGACAGCGCCGGGCCGGCAGACTCGGCCGCGTTCTCGGGCAGGAACAGGAGCAGGAACACGTCGAGGAAGGAGCGCCCCATGGTGTCGATCACGCCGGTGACGATGGACGCGATGAAGGCGCCCCGGATCGAGCCGATGCCGCCGATCACGATCACCACGAAGGCGAGGATCAGCACATCCTCGCCCATGCCGATCTGGGCCTGGGTGATGGGGGTGATGATGAGTCCCGCCAGGCCCGCCAGCACCGCGCCGATGCCGAAGACGATCGAGAACAGGAACGGGATGTTCACGCCCAACGCGCCGGCCATGGTGCGGTTGGACGCACCGGCGCGGATCAGCATGCCGATCCGGGTGCGCGAGACGAGGATGTAGAGACCGAGCGCCACCGCGAGTCCGATCACGATAATGACGATCCGGTACACCGGATAGGTGATGGCGCCCAGCGCGACCGTGCCGTCGAGGAACTGCGGCAGCGGCACGACCAGTCCCTCGGGACCCCAGATGAGACGTGTGGCCTCGTTGAAGAACAGGATCAGGCCGAAGGTGGCGAGCACATGATCCAGGTGATCGCGCGGGTAGAGCGTCCTGAGCGTCGTCATCTCGACGACCATGCCGATGATCAGCATGGCCGGGATCATCAGGACAACGCCGACGCAGAACGAGCCTGTCAGCACCGCGATGGTGCCGCCCACGAAAGCGCCGATCATGAACATCGACCCGTGCGCCAGGTTCACCAGGTCCATGATCCCGAAGACGAGCGTCAGCCCGGCCGCCATCAGGAACAGGATGATGCCGAGCTGGAACCCGTTCAGGAACTGTTCGGTGAGGAGGACGTAGTCCATCGGGCGCTATCGGTCGTCCGTCAGAAAAAGGGGCAAACACGCAAGCGGGGATGCACCGGCATCCCCGCTCACACGTTCAGGATTGCAGCGTGCCTACATCTTGCACTGGCTGGCATACGGATCCTGGTGATCCTTCAGCACAGCCCGGCCCACGGCCGTGGTCCAGTTGCCGTCGGCATCCTTGACCACGGTGCGCTCGTAGAAGTTCTGGATCGGGAAGTGATTGTTGCCGAAGCTGAAGTCGCCCCGGATCGAATCGAAGTCCGCCTTCTTGAGCGCGGCTCGCATGCCGTCGATGTTATCGATGTCGCCGCTGACCGCCTCGACACCCGACTTAATGAACATGATCGCGTCATAGCTCTGCGCGGCATAGAAGGACGGATAGCGGCCGTACTTCTTACGGAAGTCCGCGACGAACTTCTTGTTCGCGGCATTGTCGAGATCGGGCGCCCAGAACTGGGTCATCTTGGTGCCGAGCACCGTCTCCATGCCCGCCTTCTGGAACAGCGGCAGGCTGATCGAGTCGAGCGTGTAGACCGAGTAGAGCGGCACCTCTCCCTCGAGGCCGGCCTGCTGGTACTGCTTGATGAAGGCCGGTCCGGCCGGGCCCGGGTAGAAGGTGAAGACCCCGTCGGGCTTCGCCGCCTTGACCTTGGACAGCTCGGCCGACCAGTCCCGCTGGGACGGCCAGACCGTCATGTCCTTGCCGACGACCTTGCCCTTGAAGGTGCGCTCGACGCCCGCGACCATGTTCTGGCCCGCGGCATAGTTCGGCGCGACCAGGTAGAGCGACTTGACGCCCTGCTGGTTGAGCAGCTCGCCCAGCGCCATCGGCGTCTGGTCGTTCTGCCAGGCGATGTTGAAGAAGTTCGCGTTGCACTGGGCGCCGGCCAGCGGGGACGGGCCCGCGTTGGCGCTGATCAGGATCTTGTTCGCGTTGAGCACGACCGGTGCGGAGGCGAGCAGCACGTTCGACCAGATATAGCCGGCGACGATGTCAACGTCATCGCGCAGCACTAGGCGCTCGGTCGCCTGCTTGCCCTTCTGCGAGTTGAACTCGTCGTCGGCGTAGACGATCTCGACATCCTCGCCGGCCATCTTGCCGCCGATATGCTCCATCGCCAGTTCGACCGCGTCGCGCATGTCCTTGCCGATCACCGCCACCGGCGTTGTTAGCGTGGTGATGAACCCGATCTTGATGTCCGCGACAGCGGGCGACGCCATGAGCGTCAGGACCGCAGCCATTCCAAGCATTTTCTTAAGCATTTTCAGCTCCTCCCTGAGTGATTCGCCCTATGGGACCATATCGCCAAGACATTGAAAAGTACCGAGCGCGTCCGCCTTTCGAGGGAGCCTGAAATCACGGCATGACAGCAGGGGATGCCGGCTAGCGAGTGAAGCTGCCACCCTCGGCCGCGAGCCGTTCAAGCAGCGGCGACGGGGCCCAGAGCTTGCCATGTGCCGCCACGAACGCCCGCACCTGCCCGAGAATCTCGGGGAGACCGATCTGATCCGCCATGAACATGATGCCGCCGCGCCACCGCGGGAATCCGAACCCGTAGAGCCACATCATGTCGATGTCGCTCGCGCGCGCCGCGATCCCCTCATCCAGAATCTTGGCGCCCTCGTTGATCGCCGCGTAGAGGCAGCGCGCGCGGATCTCATCGTCGGAGATCTCGCGTCGGGCAATGCCCTGCTCCACGGCCACTGCCGCCGCGATGGCCTCGACCTCCTCGTCCGGCTGGGGACGGCGCCCGCCGTCCTCGTAGGCGTACCAGCCCCGGCCGGCCTTGATGCCAAAGCGACCCAACTCGCACATCCGGTCGGCCAGATGCATGTAACGGGCCTCGGGATCGCGCTCGTGGGCCAGCGACTGGCGCATCCGCCAGCTCACATCCAGCCCCGACATGTCGCTCACCGCGAGCGGCCCGAGCGGCATCCCGAGGTCGGTCAGGACCTTGTCCACCTGCGCCGGCGTCGCCCCCTCCTCAATCAGGAAGGTCGCCTCACGCACGAGCGGCAGGCGTGAGCGGTTGGCGATGAAGCCGTGGCACACACCCGCCACAACACCGATCTTGCCGGTTCGCTTGGCGAGCGCCAAGCCCGTCATGATCGCATCCGGCGCGCTCGCGGCACCGCGCACCACCTCGAGAAGCCGCATGACGTTCGCGGGCACGAAGTAGTGCAGGCCGATGACGTCTTCCGGCCGGGACGTGGCGTCTGCGATCGCGTCGATGTCCATGTAGGAGGTGTTGGTGGCGAGAACCGCGCCGGGCTTCGCAACGCCGTCGAGCGCCCGGAAGATATCCTTCTTGACCTCCAGGTCCTCGAACGCGGCCTCGATCACCAGGTCCGCATCTCCCAGTGCCCCGTAATCGACCGCGCCCGTGATGCGGGCCAGCCGCTCGTCCTTCGTCGCGGCGTCGATCCGCCCGCGCGCGACCATCGCCTCGTAGAGCTTCGCGAGCTCGGCCATACCGGCATCCAGCGCCTCCTGCCCCGTCTCCACGACGGTCACGGGCAGGCCGGCATCCGCGAGGCTGATGGCGATCCCGCGACCCATGGTGCCGGCGCCGATCACGCCCGCCGAACCGATATCGCGCGGGGCGACCTCCTTGCCGATATCGGGGATTTTCGCCGCCGCACGCTCGGCGAAGAACGCATAGCGCAGCGCCGCCGACTGGGTACTGGTCTTGCACGCCTCGAAACGCTTGCGGTCGGCCGCCACCGCGTCCGGGTAGGGCATCCGCAGTCCGTCCACGACGCTCTCGATCGCCTGGTGGGGCGAGTCCTGACCCCGGAAGCGCCGGTTGGATAGGTCGCGATACCTGTCGATGGTCTCCGCATGCTCCTCGGGCGTGCCGATCCCGTCCTGCGGCTCGCTGGAGACCCGGCGGGGCGTGCCGTCCGCGACGATCTTCTCGGCGAAGGCGACCGCGCCGGCCCGCAGATCGCCCTCGATGATCTCGTCCACGATCCCGTAGTCGTGGGCCGTCGCCGCGCCGATAGGTTTGCCCAACACGATCATCTCGAGTGCGTGGTCGAGCCCCGCCACCCGCGGCAGACGCTGGGTCCCCGCGGCACCCGGGAAAATGCCGAGATTCACCTCGGGAAGGCCGACCCGCGCATCGGGCGACGCGACCCGGAAATGACAGCCGAGCGCCAGCTCGAGCCCGCCGCCGAGCGCGGTCCCGTGAATCGCCGCGACGATCGGCTTCTCGATCGTATCCATGCGATCGACCACCGCCACCAGGTGCGGCTCGCGGGCGGGCTGGTCGAACTCGCGGATGTCCGCACCGGCAGGGAAGGTCCGCCCCGCACCGATCAATAAGATGGCGTCCACCCCATCGTCGGCCGCCGCCTGCTCCGCCCGGGCGACGATGCCCTCGCGCACCGCATGCCCCAGCGCGTTGACCGGTGGGTTGTCGATCGCCAGGACGGCCACCCGCCCCTCAATCTCATAGCCGACGATATCGCTCATCTCCGCCCCCGGGGGGTCGTCCCCACATATGCAAAACCGCTCGCGTGGCTCTAGAATACCGGCCACGCGCGGCCATGATGCGCAGCGCCGAACCACCGGTCAATTGGACGGTCAAACGGAGTACGGAAATTGTCTCACTACGGGCATCCCGACGAGTTCCTCGACAAGGTGGGCCAGGAACTCGGCGTCAGCGACTGGGTCACCATCGACCAGGCACAGATCGACGCCTTCGCCGACGTCACGAACGACCACCAGTGGCTGCATGTCGATCCGGAACGCGCCGCGAGCGAAATGCCGACCGGCACAACCATCGCCCACGGCTTCCTTGTCCTGTCCCTGATTCCCGGGCTGAGCTATCCGTTCTTCGTGGTCGATAATCTCGCCCACACCATCAACTACGGGCTCAACAAGGTGCGGTTCACGGCCATGGTGCCCGTGAATTCACGGGTCCGGCTGCGCCAGTCCCTCGCGAGCGCCGAAAAACGCCCGGACGGCAGCGTACACCTTATTCTCGACAGCATCATCGAACTCGAGGGCAGCGACCGCCCGGCGGCCATCGCCCAGACCGTGCGCCTGCTCTTCCCCGAGCCCATCGGGAAGAAATGAGACTCCTCATGCTAAGCCTGTCGAAGTATGAGAAGACACTCCCCAACTCATCCTTCGTCAAGCTCAGGATGAGGCAATGGAAGAATCTGAGGTGACCGAATGAGTACCGCCGTTCGCACCGTTTCGCGTACCGACCAGGTGGTGTCCGTCCTGGAGCAGCACCGGTTCGACGACATGGTGCTCGTCGCCTGGATGTCGGAAAATATCTACGGGTTTGAAGGTCCACTTATGATCGCCCAGTTCCAGGGCGGCATGTCAAACCCCACCTTCCTGCTGACCGACGCGGGAGGGCGGCGCTATGTCCTGCGCAAGAAGCCGCCGGGCGAGCTGCTGCCGTCGGCCCACGCAGTCGACCGGGAGCATCGCATCACTTCCGCGCTGGCCGACACCGGCGTCCCGGTCGTGCGCACACTCGCGCTGTGCGAGGACACGGCGATCATCGGCACCGAGTTCTTCCTGATGGAGCACGCCGACGGGCGCGTCTTCCACGACCCGTCAATGCCCGGCCTGCCGGAAGGCGAACGCGCGGCCGTGTCGGAGTCCATGATCGCGACCCTTGCCGCGCTACACCAGGTGGACTTCGAGGCCGTCGGGCTCGGCAACTATGGGCGCGTTGGCGGTTATATGGGCCGCCAGGTCGCCCGCTGGTCGAAGCAGTATGAGGCCTCCAAGACCGACGAACTTCCCGAGATGGACCGGCTCATGGTCTGGCTGCCCGAGAACATGCCCGACGACAGCGAGACCACCATCGTCCACGGGGATTTCCGGCTCGAGAACCTGATCGTCGCCCATGACGAACCCAAGGTGATCGCTGTGCTCGACTGGGAGCTCTCAACCCTCGGCCACCCGCTGTCGGACCTCGCCTACAACTGCCTGCCTTATCACTGGCCCGAGGAATCCTTCGGCGACATGCGCGGCCTCGACCCCTCGACCCCGGGCATTCCATCGGAGGAGGACTATGTCGCCGCCTACTGCCGGCACACCGGGCGCGGCGAGATCGAGAACTGGACCTTCTACCTGGTGCTCTCGCTGTTCCGGCTCGCCGCCATCATCCAGGGCGTCTATTTCCGGGGCCTGCAGGGAAACGCGTCCTCGCCCGAGGCGCTGCTGCGCCGCGACCTCGCGCGCCAGCTCGCCGTGCGCGCCTGGGGGCTGGTGGAGGGGAACGGGCGATAAGCCAGTTTCGTCATGCCCGGGCATGGCCCAGGCATCTTCAAGCACCCTTTTGCTGAGCCTGTCGAAGCATGAGGATGCGGCCCTCTCCTTCGACAAGCTCAGGATGAGGGCCGTTTCGATTCAGCCCGAGCCTTCCTCAGGGTAGATCAGCCGCAGGTTTTCGATCACCGCGGCAGGGCGCTCGCTGCCCTCGAGCTCCATCGTCGCCAAGAGATCGAGGAAGACACCGCCGTCGTCGCGCTTCTCGGCGGCTGTCAGCGCCTGGCGCAGGCGGACACGCGAGCCCGCCGGGACCATGGCCGTGAAACGGACCTTGTTCAGGCCGTAGTTCAGCTCATGCGCGACGTTTGCGACGTCAAAGATCTCGTAGCTGAGCGATGCCAGCAGCGAGAGGACCAGGAACCCGTGCGCAATCGTCGATCCGGTCGGCAGCTCGCGGGCGGCCCTTTCGGCGTCCACATGCACCCACTGGTGATCGTTGGTTGCATCCGCGAACGCGTCGATCATCTTCTGATCGATCAGCACCCAGTCGCTGACACCGAGCTCCTCGCCCACCAGGTCCAAGAACAAATCGGGATGTGTGAACTTCGCCATCGGCTCAGGACGACGCCTCGCGCTCACGCAGCACCTTGCGCTGGATCTTCCCGGTCGTCGTCATCGGCAGCTCGTCCACGAACGCAACCGCGCGCGGATACTCGTGCGCCGCGAGCCGCGTCTTCACATGGTTCTGGATCTCCTCGGCCAGCGCGTCGCTCGGAGTCTGGCCGTCCTTGAGGATTACATAGGCCTTCACCATCTCGCCCCGCGCCTCGTCGGGTACGCCGATCACTGCCGACATCTGCACGGCGGGGTGGGTGAGCAGCGAGTTCTCCACCTCGGCCGGACCGATGCGGTAGCCGGCAGAGTTGATGACGTCGTCGGCGCGGCCGACGAAGTAGATCCAGCCCTCATCGTCCATGGTCGCCTTGTCGCCGGTGTCGAGCCACTGATCTCCGTTCTCGTCGGTGAGAAACTTCTCCTTGGTCGCCTCCGGGTTCTTCCAGTATTCGAGGAACATCACGGGGTCAGGCGCCTTGACACAGATGGTGCCCAGATCGCCCGACGCCTGGATGTTGGCATTTTCGTCCATGATGCGCAGCGTGTGGCCCGGCGATGCGCGGCCCATGGAGCCGTCGGGCGGGGTCATGATCGTCGCGCAGCAGCCGACGATGACGTTGCACTCGGTCTGGCCGTAGGCCTCGTTGATCGTGACTCCCAACTGTTCGCGGCCCCAGTCCATGAGCGAGGTGCCCAGCGCCTCGCCGCCGGAGAACATCGTCCGCAGATCGTAGTTGTAGCGCCCGCGCGGGTTCTCGACCTGACGCATAACCTTGAGGCCCGTCGGCGGAATGAACGCGCAGCGCACCCCGTAACGATCCAGAAGGTCGAACACCGCCTCGGGGTCGAAGCGACCGGGCGGATTCACCACCTGCGGGATGCCGTGATAGAGCGCCGGCATGGCCGAATCCATCAGCGCGCCGATCCAAGCCCAGTCGGCGTTGGTCCACATGACGTCGCCCGGCTGGGGCAGAAAGTCGAAGATGAAGTCCACGCCCGGCACATGCCCGATCATGGTCCGGTGGGGCAGCAGCGCGCCCTTAGGATTGCCCGTGGTACCCGAGGTGTAGATCAGCAGCGCTGGGTCGCCGTTCGCTGTATCGACCGGGGCGAAGCTGTCCTTCGCACGCTCGAGTTCCGCATGAAAGTCGAGTGCCCCGCCGGCCCCGTCGTCGGCCGGCCCGTCCACTGAAAGAACCAGCTGAAGGTCGGGGAGCGAATCCCTGATCTGGTCGATCTTCTCGCAACTCGCCCTGTCCGTGACGATCGCGCGCGCGCCGCTGTCGGACAGCCTGTACTCGAGCGCATCCGGCCCGAAGAGTTGCGCCAGCGGCATCACGACCAGCCCGGCGCGATAGCCCGCGATGTGCGCCACGAGCGTCTCCGGCATCTGCGGTAGCAGCACCGCGACCCGGTCGCCACGCTGGAGGCCGTGGGCCACGAACAGGTTAGACAGACGGCTCGACAGCGCCTTCAGATCGCCAAACGTGTACTCGCGGCGCCCGCCGTCCGGCTGCGGCACGATCAGGGCCGTCGCCTTCGCGTCCTGCGCATCGCAGACCGAGACGCCCATGTTGAAGCGGTCTGGCACGTCCCAGCGCCAGTCGCCCCAAGCCTGCTCGTATGTTTCCGAGATTTTCATCACCGTCCCCCCGAACGCGTTTGAGAAAGTCTAGCCAGAAGCGGCGTCCGCGCCAATCAGACGTCACCGCCTGCGAGTTCCAGCATCGCACCCAGCAGGACCTGGCCGCCGGCGGTCACCCATTCGGGCTTCGCGTCTTCGATCTCGTTGTGGCTGATCCCGTCCACGCAGGGAATGAAGATCATCGAGGTCGGTGCCACGGCGGCAACGTTGCACGCGTCGTGGCCGGCGCCGGAGATGATGTCGCGGGCCAACAGGTTGCGGCTCTCGGCCGCGTTGCGGACGGCGTTGACGCAGCGGTCGGCGAAGACGATCGGCGCGATATAGAAGATCTCCTCGAACTCGCATTCGAGCCCTATCTCTTTCGTGATCTCCCGCAGCCCCTCCCGCAGCTTGGTATCCATGTCCCGCAGAATGTCGTCGTCGGGATGGCGGAACTCGGCCGTCATGAAGACCTGCCCCGGGATGACGTTCCGCGAGTTCGGATAGGATTCGATCATGCCCACAGTCGAGCGCGCATCCGGTGCGTTGTCCATGCCGATCCGGTGGACAAGCCCGACGATCCGAGCCGCGCCGACGAGCGCGTCCTTGCGCCGTTCCATGGGCGTGGTGCCCGCGTGTGACTCCTGGCCTGTCAGCGTGATCTCGTACCAGCGCTGGCCCTGAGCGCCCGTGACGACGCCGATGGAAATGTCCTCGTCCTCGAGGATCGGCCCCTGCTCGATATGCGCCTCCACATAGGCGTGCAGATCGCGACCACCGACTGGCAGGTCGCCAGCATAGCCGATCCGTTCGAGCTCCTCGCCGATAGTGAGCCCGTCCACGTCGGCGCGGGACAGGCCATGCTCCAGCGTATGCTGGCCGCCGAAGACGCCCGACGAGATCATGGCGGGTGCGAACCGGCTGCCCTCCTCGTTGGTCCAGACCACCACCTCGATCGGATGCTCGGTCTCATAGTCCAGGTCGTTGAGGCTGCGGATCACCTCGAGGCCGGCGAGGACCCCGAATATCCCGTCGAACTTTCCGCCTGTTGGCTGAGTATCCAGATGGCTGCCGGTCACCACCGGCGGCAGGGAGTCGTCGCGCCCGGCACGGCGCGCGAAGATGTTACCCATTCGATCCACGCTCACGGCGCATCCGGCCGCCTTGCTCCAGTCGACGAACAGATCGCGCGCCTCGCGGTCAAGGTCGGTGAGTGCGAGCCGACGGCTGCCGCCCTTCTCGGTCGGGCCGATCTCGGCAATGTCCATGATCGACTGCCACAGGCGGTCACCGTCGATGGAGAGGTTGCGGGGTTCGGTCATAGTGCTGCGTTCCGGCCTGGGTTGTAGATGCTCTCGAACCGCTCGACCGAAATGAAACCGTCGATCTTTTCGAGCTCGGACGCCAGGTTGTGGGCAATTTCGAGATAGTCGTCGAGGCGCCCTTCGGCGGGCCAGACCTCGAAGATGACAGCGATCATGCCGAGACCGGCCGATTTCGCGGCCAGCCATCGACCTGCCGGCGCAGTTCCATCCGTGCGATCTGGCGGCGATGTACCTCGTCGGGGCCGTCGAAGAGCCGCATGGCGCGGGTGCGCGCATACATGGCAGCCAGCGGGAAATCGTCGCTCATGCCGCCGCCACCATGGAGCTGCAGGGCCCTGTCGATCACGCCGAGCGCCATGTTGGGTGCCGCCACCTTGATCATCGCGATTTCCTGGCGGGCTTCCTTGTTGCCGACCGTGTCCATCATCCAGGCCGCCTTCATGACCAGCAGGCGGCTCATCTCGATCTCGATCCGTGACTGGGCGATGCGCTCCTCGGTGATGCCGCGCTCTGCCAGAAGTTTGCCCCAGGTCTCGCGCTCGGTCGCACGCTGACACATGGCTTCGAGCGCGCGCTCCGCAACGCCAATGACACGCATGCAATGGTGGATCCGCCCCGGCCCGAGCCGGCCCTGGGCGATCTCGAAGCCGCGGCCCTCGCCCAGCAGCAGATTCTCCGCCGGCACCCGCACATTGTCGAAGGTCACCTCGGCATGACCGTGGGGGGCGTCGTCATAGCCCATCACATTGAGCATGCGCTCGATCGTCAGCCCGGGCGTCTCGGTCGGCACCAGAATCTGCGACTGCTGTTCGTGACGGGCGGCCGAGGGGTCGGTCTTGCCCATCACGATCATGATCTTGCAGCGCGGGTTCCCGGCATTCGACGTCCACCATTTCCGGCCGTTGATGACATACGCGTCGCCGTCACGGGTGATCGAGCATTCGATGTTCGTGGCATCCGACGAGGCGACGTCCGGTTCGGTCATGGCAAAGGCCGAACGAATCTCGCCGTCGAGCAGCGGCGTCAGCCATTCGGCCTGCTGCGCGGGGGTGCCGTACATGTGCAGCACCTCCATGTTGCCGGTGTCCGGCGCGTTGCAGTTGAAGACCTCGGGCGCCCAGTCGACCCGCCCCATGATCTCGCACAGCGGGGCATACTCGACATTCGTCAGCCCCGCGCCGTGATGATCATCGGGCAGGAACAGGTTCCACAGGCCGCGTTTCTTCGCCTCAACCTTGAGATCGTCCACGACCTGCGGCGTCTGCCAACGGGTCTCCTGGCTATCGAGCTGTTCCTCGAAGGTCTCTTCGTTCGGATAGACGAACTCGTCCATGAACGAGATGAGTTCGGCGCGCATTTCCTCGCAGCGCGGCGTCAGGCCAAATTCCATCGGTTTCCCCCTTGTCATCTTCCGCATCGGACATGTGCCCGGCATCGCGACTTGGCCTAGGATAGCGTCAAATCATGCAGTAGGGGGAATCGCCATGGGCGCACCATTCGACCTCACCGGCAAGGTCGCGATCGTCACCGGCTCGACCAAGGGGATTGGCCGCGCCATCGCCTTCGCGCTGGCCGCCGCCGGCGCCCGGGTCACCGTCTCGAGCCGGGACCGGGAACGGGTCGCGGAAACAGAGGCCGCAATGACCGGCGCCGGCCACGACGCCCTGGGCGTGCCCTGCAACGTGGGCCGCAAGGAGGAGCTCCAGGCCCTCGTCGACACATCACGGAATCACTGGGGTCCGGCGGACATTGTCGTCTGCAACGCCGCGATCAACCCCTATTACGGGCCGGCGATGGACATTCCCGACGATGTCTTCGCCAAGGTCATGCAGACCAACATCCAGTCCCAGCTCTGGCTCGCCCAGATGACCGTGCCCGACCTGCGCGCCGTGGGTGGCGGCGCGATCATCCTGGTGTCCTCGATCGGCGGCCTGCGTGGCTCGGACGTGATCGGCGCCTACAACGTGTCGAAAGCCGCCGACATGCAGCTCGCCCGCAACCTCGCCGTCGAGCTCGGCCCCGACAACATCCGGGTCAACGCGATCGCGCCGGGCCTCGTAAAGACCGATTTCGCCCGCGCGCTGTGGGAAGACCCCGCATTCGCGGAACCGCGGATCGCCGCAACCCCGTTGCGGCGCCTCGGCGAGCCCGAGGACATTGCGGGCACCGCGGTCTTCCTCGCGTCCGATGCGGCGAGCTGGATGAGCGGCCAGGTCCTGGTGGTCGACGGCGGCGCGACGGTGCCGGTCTAACCGGCCCGGCCCGCGCCCCACTCCTTGAAGCTGGAGCCGGCTTCCGCGAGCTCGCGCAGGAGCGTCGCGGGCGCCCACTTGTCGCCCCAAGCGGCGTGATACCCGTCCAGGGTCGAAACAACTTCCGGCAGGCCGACCATGTCGGCATAGAACATCGGCCCGCCGCGCCAGCGCGGGAAGCCGTAGCCATGGAGCCAGACGACATCGATGTCCGAGGCGCGGATCGCCAGCCCCTCCTCCAGGATCTTCGCGCCCTCGTTGATCAGCGAATAAATGGTGCGCTGGCGGATTTCATCGTCGGAAATGTCACGCCGTACGATGCCCATTTCATCCGATCGCGCCTCGATCAGGGCCGCGATCTCCGGATCGGGCACCGCCGCGCGACCTTCGTAGCGGTACCAGCCGGCACCGGTTTTCTGGCCGAAGCGCCCCATTTCGCATATCCGGTCGAGAAGCGGTGAGAAGCGTTCGTCGGCGGGCCGTGTTTCGGCGCGGCGCTTCTCGATGGCCCAGCTGATGTCGAGGCCGGCCAGGTCCGAGACCCGGAAGGGTCCCATGCGGAACCCGAATGCCTCGATCACCCGGTCCACGTCCTCGGGCATGGCGCCTTCCTCGACCAGGAAATCGCACTGGCGAAAATAGGGCCCGAGCATCCGGTTGCCGACGAAGCCGTCACACACGCCGACGACAACCCCGGTCTTCCCAATCCGCCGCGCCAGATCGAGCACTGTCGCGATCACGTCCGGCGCCGTCTCGGCAGCCCGCACGATCTCGAGCAGGGTCATGACGTTGGCAGGGCTGAAGAAATGCATACCCAGCACATCTGCCGGCCGACCGGTGACAGCGGCAATGGCGTCCACGTCAAGGGTCGAGGTATTGGTCGCGAGGATCGCGCCATCCCCAGCGATGCGGTCGAGTTCCCGGAACACCGACTGCTTGACCTCCATCTCCTCGAAGACCGCCTCGATCACGAGATCGGCGTCGGCCGCCGCCTCCAGCCCGGTCGTACCACCGATCAGGCCCATCCGGGTCTCCATGTCCTCGGCGCTCAGTCGCCCCCTATCACGGGTCGCGGCATAGTTGGCCTCGATCCGCGCCAGCCCGCCGTTGAGCGCCTCTGAATCGGTCTCGATCAGCGTCACCGGCATCCCGGCGTTGGCGAAGGACATTGCGATGCCGCCGCCCATCGTGCCCGCGCCGATGATGACCGTCCGCGCGATATCCCGCCGTGGCGTCTCGTCGGGAATATCTGGAATCCGGACGACCTGGCGTTCCGCGAAGAACGCATGAACCAGCGAACGGGACTCGACCGATGCAACCGCCGCCTGGCTGATCTCAGCCTCGCGCGCCCAGCCATCGGCAAACGACATCGTCAGCGTGTTGGCGACACTTTCGAGGCAATGCAGCGGCGCCTGGATGCCACGCGCGGTCTTCTCGAGCTTTGTGCGAGTCTCGGCAACGAGGGCGGTGCCGGCCTCCGCATCCAGGTCGATCGCCATCTCGCTCACCCGCCGGGGTGCGGCGGCCGCGGCGACCAGTTCGTTGGCATAGCCGATCGCCTGGGCGACCAGGTCGTCACCATCGGCCAACCTGTCGACCAGCCCAACCTCCAGGGCGCGAGCGCCATCCACGGACACGCCGGTCGTGATCATCTCCACGGCCTTCGCAAACCCGACCAATCGCGGCAGCCGCTGGGTGCCGCCGGCACCGGGAATCACACCACGCAGCACCTCGGGCAGCCCGAGCGTCGCGGTGGGGTCCGCAATCCGGAAGTGACAGCCTAGCGCCAGCTCGAGCCCGCCGCCCAGTGTCGGCCCGTGGATGGCCGCGACCACCGGCTTCTCCATGGCCTCGATCAGGTTCATCAGATCCCGGGTCATGGGCCGGACCTGGCGGTCGGGCGTATTGAATTCGCGAATATCGGCCCCGCCGCAGAGGTTGCGGCCATTGCCACAGACGACCACGGCGCGCACCTGGTCATCGTCCCCCGAGAGTTCGAGAAACTCCGCCATCGCCATGCGCACTTGCTTCGCCAGCGCATTCACGGGCGGATTGTTGATGGTGATTACCAATATCCCGCCCTCTTTCCGGTAGAGGACGGGATCGCTCGCGGCACTGTTCAACACGCACCCCCAGCGCGACGCCTGACATACATCGCTCGCAGCACTCTACGAGAATTCTCAGCGATCCTCCAAAAGTTGATCGCATCGACGTATCGGATATCGAGACATGATATTCCGCGACGCCTCGCGCCGACCTGCGGTGATTGCTAGAGTGGCACCCCGCTTCCCCCGGCCCGAGAGCCGACTTTCATGCGCCTTCCCATGGACACGCGGCTCAACGCCGCCCAGATTTTCGGCCTTTTCTCTACGCTGATTTCCGCAGCGCTGCTGGCCGCGCCATTATGGACGGACACGCCCGGCGTGCTCCCGGCGGCCGGTGTCGTCCTGTTCGCCGTTGCGTTCTGGGCCACTGACGCAATTCCACCGTATATCACCGCATTGCTCCTGTTCCTGCTGACGGTGGTCTTCTCGATCGCACCGCCGAGCGTCGCCTTCTCGGGCTTCCATGCCAGCGCCACCTGGCTGGTGTTCGGCGGCTTCGTGATCTCGATCGCGGTCCACAAGTCCGGCCTCGGGGCCCGACTGATCCAGGCGCTGATGACCCACCTGCCGGCGCGCTACCTGCTGATGGCCGGAGGCCTCGCGATCGCCGGCGTGCTGCTCAGCTTCATCATGCCATCCGCGTCCGGGCGCGCCATCATGATGGCGCCGCTCGCCGTCGCGCTGGCGACAGAGCTCGGGTTCGGCGAGAACACCCGCGCACGCCACGGCCTGGTGCTGGCCGCCGGCTGGGGGGCAACGATCCCCGCCTTCGGGATCCTGCCATCGAACGTCGTCAACATGGCCTTCGTCGGCGCATCCGAGAGCATCTTCGACATCGGCTTCACCTATTTCGGCTACACCTTCCTGAATTTCCCGGTCGTGGGGCTGCTGGGCGTCCTGGTCGTCATCGTCCTGATCACGCTGCTCTTCGGTGCGAAGCCCGAACTCCGGAGCCGGCCCGCCACGCAGACGGGCTGGAGCAACGCCGAGCGCCGGCTCATGGGAATCATGCTGATCGCGCTCGCCTTGTGGATGACGGACTCCCTGCATGACATCTCGCCGGCCTGGATCGCCCTCGCCGCGGCGTTGCTCTGCATCACCCCGGGGATCGGTATTCTGCAGGCCTCGGTTATCACAACAGAGGTCAACTACGGGGCGTGGCTCTTCGTGGCCGGCGTCATCGGCATGGGCGCCATCGCCAACCATTCCGGGGTCGGCGGTGCAATGGGCGAGTTGCTACTCGCAAACATTCCCCTGACCCGCGACGGCGGCATCGTCACCTTCTACGAGATCTTCGCGATCAGTGCGGCGGTTGGCGTGGTCACGACCTTCCCGGCGGTCCCGCCGATCGTGACGTCCTTCTCCGACGCGATCGCACAGGCAACCGGCTGGCCCCTCGAATCCGTGCTGCTGGTCCAGGTGCCGAGCTGGATGATCTACCCGTTCCCGCACGAGGCCCCGCCCGTCGCGATGGCGATGGCCGTCGGCGGCGTGCCGATGCGCGAGGCCTTCCGGCTGACCGCGGTATATTTCGTGATCGGCGTGCTGCTCGTCCTGCCGCTGCAGTATCTCTGGGGCCGCATGCTCGGAATCTACTTCTAGGGCCGAGGCCCGTTTCCAAACGAAGAGGAGTGCTCACATGCTGTTCATGGTGCGAATTAAGGTCGAGCTGCCGGGTGACATGGACCCGGCGCAGGTCAAGGCGCTGGGCGATGCCGAGGCCGACCGTGCGATCGAGCTGATCCAGGCCGGGAAGATGCGCAAGGTCTGGCGGATCATCGGCGAGCGCGCGAACTTCTCGATCTGGGAAGCCGACACCCTCGAGGAGTTTCACGCCGACATCTCCTCGCTGCCACTGCACCCCTGGATGACGGTCGATGTGACGCCGATGATCGAGCACCCGGCAACCCAGGCGTATGAGCAGCGGGTCGGGCCGTTCCCGCCGCTCTAGTAGCCGCGTTCGGCCTCGATCTCGCGCGCCGTCCGGTAAACCTCCGGATAGCGCTCGGAGATGCGCGCGCCGGGATAGAAGCAGGCCTGGAAGGACGGGCGCTCCTGGAGCGCCGCGAGCCAGGCCTCCATACCCGGCAGTTCGCCCTCCCAGAGATAGGCGTATCCAAGATCGTCCATGCGGTCGATCAGCGACGCCACAAGCGCGTCGGCCAGCGTGAACCGGTCGCCCATGATCCAGGGCCCGCCATGGCCCTCGACCGCCCGGTCGATCCGCTCGCAGGTCTGCCGGATCTGCTCCTTGGCGTAGTTCACATCCGCCTCACCGAACCCCTTCTGCGTCATGCGCTGATAGAACCGCTTGCGCAGCGGCAGCCGGTCCGCGTGGCTGGCGAACTCATCGTCGGAGTATTTCAGGTACCGCGCCGGCGCCAGCATGTTCGCGAAGGTGGGCACCCGCACAGCCACGGTCGGGACCTCCTCGATGTAGCGCATCCAGGCGCGCATGCCCGCGCGCGCGACCGGGTCCTCCGGCGTCAGCGGGTTCTCGGGAATGATTTCGTCGAGATACTCGACGATCGCGGAGGATTCGATCAGCACGGCACCATCGTGGATCATCGTCGGCACCACACCGTTCGGGTTGATCTTCAGATACTCCGGCGTCAGATGCTCGAACTTGCCGAGATTGATCTCATGCGCGATCCAGTCCTTGTCCTTCTCCGGCAGGCCCTTCTCGGCAAGGGTGATGCGGACCTTCTGGCTGCAAGTGGAGTGGTGGCTCTGGTAAAGCTCAATCGTCACGGTCTTCCTCCGGGGTGAGATATTCGCCGTATTTTTCACTCAGGTTCGTGTTCGCATAGAACGCCTGGTCGAAGGACGGTCGGGCCTTGATCCGTTCGAACCATGCCGTCATCTCCGGCAGATCGGGCTCCCAGATCGGGGCATAGCCCATGTCGGCCATGCGCTGGATGAGCGGCGTCAGGGTCACATCGATCAGCGTGTACTGATCGCCCAGGATCCAGGGGCCGCCGGTCTCGCGGATGGCGGCGTCGATACGCTCGCAGGTTTGGCGAATCTGCGCGATCGCGTTGTCCATCTCCACTTCCGAGAAGCCGTCGATGCGGCCCATGCGCCGGTAGAAGGCCTTGCGCAGCGGCATCTTCTCGATCCGCGCCTCGAACTCCTCCTCGGTCGCATTCTCATAGCGAAGCGGACGGAACACCTTGTTGAAGGACGGCACGCGCACGGCGGGTGTCGGCACCTCCTCCATGTAGCGCATCCAGGATCGCAGCCGCGCGCGGCCGAGCGCATCAGCCGGCGACAGCGCGGGCTCGGGATGAATCTCGTCGAGATACTCGACGATCACCGAGGACTCGATCACCGGTTCGCCGTCATGGATCAGCGTGGGCACAACCCCGTTGGGATTGAGCTTGAGATACTCGGGCGTCAGATGGTCGCCGGAGGCGAAGTGCAGGACGTGGCTTTCCCAGTCCAGCCCCTTCTCGGCGAGACAGATCCGGACCTTCTGGCTGCATGTCGAATGGTCTGAGTGATAGAGCTCGAGGCCCATGCGCGCCGTCTCCCGATATTTTGAAGCGTCCGTGCTGGACGCATCCGTTGCAGCCTTTATATCAACGCCTGCAACATTGTTCCCCGGCCCCATCCCATGAGCTTCATGCGCATTCTGCATACGATCCTCGCCCTGTCACTCGTCGCGCTGGCGACGAACGTGCATGCGGGCCCGGTCGATCTCACCGCCTGGCCGGACCATGAGGCCATCTCCGGCCAGGCCGGCGAGCTCGTGTCATATCCGAGCCACAGTCCGTTCACCCTCTGGGAGGTCGGCAAGAGCGAGATGCTCGACCCGCCGACCGACGCCAACGCCTTCCTGTTCATGCCCGAGGCCGCCAGCGCCGACGCGCCCGTCCCCGCCGTCGTGCTGCTGCACGGCGCGGCCGGGGTCCTGAGCGCGCGGGAACTCACCTACGGCGCGCAGTTTGCGGAGATGGGCGTCGCCGCGCTGGTCGTTGATGCGTTCGGCGCGCGGCGCGACCGGGCGTTCGGGTTCATCGACCGCCTGCTCGAGATCACCGAGACCGTGGTCCTGGCCGATGCCTATGCCGGCCTGCTTTATCTCGATGACCTGCCCGAGGTGGACGGCACGCGAGTCGCGCTGATGGGCTTTTCCTACGGCGGCATGTCCACCATGCTCGGCGCGTTCGAGCAGACCGCCGAGGCCCTGAACCCGGGCGGCAAGCGCTTCGCGGCTCATATTGCCTTCTACGGCCCCTGCATCGCCCGGTTCGACGATATTCGCGCGACCGGCGCACCGGTGCTCCTGCTCGCGGGCTCGGAGGACGGGATCGTCGATCCCGAGCGCTGCCACGAGATCGTCGAGGACCTACGCGAAGGCGGCGCGGAGGCCGAGTTCGTCCTCTACGAGGGTGCCTACCACCAGTGGGACGGCCGGTTTCCCGGCCCCCGGACCATCGGCCGCAACCTCGCGGACTGCGAGTTCAACGTGAACGACAAGGGCGTCGTCCGCGACACGCTCACGCTGCTGCCGATGACCGGGCCGTTCCTGCGCAAGGTGATCCTGGGCGTGTGCTCCGACAGCGACGGATACCTGATCGGCCGCGACGACGCCGTCCGCAACCGGTCGAACCGCGACGTCGGCGCGTTCCTGATGCGCGCCTTCAACGGCGACGGCTAGGGGCCCTCGGCCACTCAGTCCTTCAACGGCTCCGCCCAGCCCGGCGGCACCGGCACGCGGAACGTGTTGAGGATCGCCGCCACGTGATTGTAGTGGCCGAAGATCGCGATCAGTTCGACCAGCTTGGCTTCGCCGAAAACATCCAGCGCGCGGGCGTAGACCTCATCACCGACCTGCTTCGTCTCGAGGAGCGCGGTGAACAGGTCGTAGACCAGCTCCTCGTCGGCCCGCGCAAACACCGGCCGCGCTCGCGCCTCGATGGCATCGACGATCTCGGGGTCGAGGCCCGCCTTGAGCGCCTCCACCTTGTGCACGCACCACTCGACCTGGGCGGACCAGTGGCGCGCAACGATCAGGATGACGAGCTCCGAGATGCGTTTCTCGTGCGTCGAGCCGTGGCGGGCATAGTCGCCCAGCGCGAAGGCACGTTCGGCCAGGTCGGGGCACCGCAGCCAGGCGTTCATGGGCCCGATGATCTGACCCGTCTTGCTGGCCACCATCTTTTCCGCGGCGGCCCGCTGGGCGTCGTCCATCTCTTCTAAAGTCAGCCGGCGCAGTCGGCCGTCCATGTCGTTCTCCGGTGTCTGCTCGGTCATTCCGTTTCGGCCCTGTCCTCGTGTCGAATGTCATCGTTGCGCCGCGCGGTCACGACGAACAGCGGGTCCCCGGCCACGCCCGACGGCGAGATGTCCAGGCCCACCGGCTCGTCGAACCCGCCCGCATGGCGGAAATAAGCGCCCACCAGACCGGCATGGCCGCCGTCGCCCAGCGCCCGCCAGATCGCGACGGCCTTGGTCGGGAAACAGCGGTTTGAAAAGGATACGACGCAGAGTCCCCCGGGCACGAGCACCCGCGCGATCTCGGCGAAGACCTCCAGCGGCTGCGTCAGATACTGGACCGACAGCGCGATCAGGCAGGCATCGAATGCGCCGCCACCGAACGGCAGGCGCGGGTCTGTGTTGAGGTCATGCACATGGTGATCCGATAGCCGCGGATTGGCCGCGAGCTCGGCCCGGTTCATGCCCAGTCCCGCGACCTCGTCGAACACCATGTCGTGCGGCAGATGCGAGACCCAGCTCGACATCAAATCGAGAACGCGCCCGCCCGCCGGAAGATGGTCGCTATAGAAGCCTGTCAACGCCGCGCGGCCGGCATCGTCCAGATGCTGGACCATGCGTTCGGGCACATAGAACAGCGCGTCGTCGGCCGAATCCTCACGCGCGAAATGCTCGGGCTTGAACGGCGAAAGCGCCGGGTTCGGCATCGGATCAGAAGCCGGCCGCCGCGCCGTCGCTGCGCGGGTCGGCGCCCGCCTCGATCACGCCGTCCGGGCGGCGCACCAGCACGCCGGCGTGCCCCATCAGATCGCTGAACGGCTCGACCACTTCGACGTCGTGCCCTGCCTCCCGCAGCGCATCTATCACCTCCGCCGGGAAGCGGGATTCGATCTTCAGGTTCGTGCTGTCGCTGCCCCAGGTCCGGCCGAGCAGCCAGCGCGGCGCGGTGATCGCCGCCTGGACCGGTATCCCGAACCGCACATGCCGCGAGAAGACGGCCGCCTGGGTCTGCGGCTGCCCCTCACCACCCATGGTGCCGTAGGACATCACCCGGCCATCATCGAAGCGCGCCATCGCCGGGTTGAGGGTGTGGAACGGCTTGCGTCCGGGCTCGAGCGGGTTGAGTGCGCCCGGGTCGAGCGAGAAGCTCGCGCCCCGGTTCTGCCAGGTGATGCCCGTCTCCGGCAGGACCACGCCCGAGCCGAACTCCCAGTAGAGGCTCTGGATGAAGCTGACCGCGTTGCCGTCACCATCGATGGCGCCGAGCCACACCGTGTCGCTGTCGGTGCCGCCACGCCGCCAGTCGCGCGCGCGCACCGGATCGATGCCCGCCGCGAGCCCGTCGATGACGTCGGCCGTGAGGAATGTTTCCGGCGCGGGGTCCATATGGGCCGGGTCCGTGATGTGGCGATCGCGGATGGCAAACGCCTGCTTGCTCGCCTCGACCAGCAGATGCACGAAATCAAACCCGTCGGCGTCCGCGCATTCAAGGCGGTCGAACGCGCCCAGGATCAGCAGCGAGGCCAGCCCCTGGGTCGGCGGCGGCATGTTGTAGAGGGTCGCGTCGCCGACCCGCAGGGACAGCGGCGCCTTGGTCACGGCCCGGTGCGCCGCGAGGTCCTCGGCGTGCACGGGACTTCCCACCGATGCGAGATCGGCACCGATCGCACGCGCGAGGTCGCCGCGATAGAAATCCTCCGTCCCCGCCTCCGCGATGCGTTCGAGGGTTGCCGCGAGGCGTGGCTGGCGGAAGACGTCCCCACAAGCGGGCACGGCCCCGCCGGGGGTGTAGACATCGGCGAAGCCGGTCGCCGGCCCCATCTCGGAGAGCTTGTCGGCCGTGTTGGCGACCTGACCCTGTGTCACCGCGACGCCGTCGCGCGCATACCCGATCGCATCGGCCAGCAACCGCGTGAGCGGCAGCCTGCCGCCCAGACCACGGGAAATCTCTTCGGCTGCACCCCAGCCCGAGACCGTGCCCGCGACCGTGACCGCCGCGAGCGGCCCGCGCGACGGAACCGCATCGAGGCCCTCCTCGCCGTAGCGCGCGATCGTCGCGCCGCTGCCCGCGGCCCCGCAGGCATCGATGGCGACAGGATTGCCGTTCGCCGGCGCGATTACCCAGAACCCGTCACCGCCGATCGAGTTCATGTGCGGATAGACGACGGCGATGGCCGCCGCCGCGGCGATCATCGCCTCGACCGCATTGCCGCCCTCGCGCAGGACGGCCAGTCCGGCTTCGGCGGCGAGATGATGCGGGGCGACCACCATTCCGTGGGGGGCGAAGGTCGAGTTCAACATGGGTCGGGCAATCCTTGAAAAAGTGCGGGCGGCACCGAAGGCACCGCCCGCACACACAATAGCCGATCGCGACCTATTCCGCCGCTTCCGCCTCGGGATAATCCGCGATCTCGTCCAGCGCCGGCTTGATCTCCTGCATGAAGATACGCAGCTGCTCGATCATGTCGTCCTTCGGACACTGGGCGTAGTGATAGATGAGGGTGATGTATTCGGCAGGAAGCTGCTTCCACTGCGAAACGTAGGAGTCGCGCACCTCGGACACCGAGCCGTACTGGAACAGGCCGGTCTCGTCCATCAGCTCGATCAGCCGCTTGTCGTCTGCGTTCGCAGCCTTGGATGTCCAGTCGGGAAACAGCGGACCGTAGAAGTTCTGGAAGATGTCTCCCGACCAGTCGAGCATCTTCTGCGCGCCGTCGTCGTGGCTCTCACCCACATGGGGCCAGCGCACGATCGCCTGGTTCTGTCCGTGGGCGATGTTGAAGCCATGCTGGTTGGCGACCTCGGTATAGCGCGGGCCGAAATCCGCGCACCTCCCGATGCTCGAGAAATAGGACGGGATGAAGCCCCGGGTGCCGGCATACTCGACCGTCTCGATCGACGCGTTCGAGGCAATGAACACCTTCGGATGCGGCTTCGTGTAGGGCGCCGGCACGACGGAGATCTTTCGGAGCCGGCCGTCCTCGTCCATCTCGCCGGGCGCACCCATCTGGCGGGTGATATCGCCCATGAACCAGCCCTCGAGCCCCTCGTCATGGGGGTAGGGGTATTCCCAGAGATCGCTCTTGTAGTCGAAGGCGTCTTCCTCCCACGCCTTCAGGACGATATCGACCTGTTCCTCGAAGACCTTGCGGTTGTGATCGTCGGACGCGCTCTTGTCGGACAGGGTCGCGACCGAACCGAGCTTCTGACCGAGAACATTCGCCCAACGGGACTGGTAACCGCGCGCGAAACCGACGAAACAGCGGCCCTTGGTCATGTGGTCGAGGGTCGCGGTCTCCTCCGCCACCCGGATCGGATCGTCCACGCTCATGACGTAGCCGAGACTGCCGATGTGCAGGCGTTTCGAGAGGCCGGCCCAATAGCCCGTGTTGATGCCGATGCTCGGCCCGACCTCGTAGCCTTCCGAGTGGAAGTGATGCTCGATGGACGACACGCCCCACACGCCGAGATCGTCCATGGCCCGGATCAGATCGGGCATCCCGTCCATGGCCTCCTGGTAGCGCTCGCGATTTCGGCCGATGGGGCGAAGTTCCTTGCGCTCCTCCGGGCTGTCGGCCCGGAGCATGGGGTACATCTGAACGACAACCTTCACCATGGCGATTCCTACCTCGCTGTCCGGTGTCCGCCCAAGCGCGGTCCGGGTTACACGTTGAACGGCGGTGCGGTGCTGCCCTCCTCGAGCTCGAGGCGCATCGTGTTGATGAAGCGCGCCAGCATTCCGTAGTAGCCGATCATGATCGTCATATCGACGAAGCCGTCATTGCCGAGCTCCGCCTTCAGGGTCGCGACCGTCTCGTCGTCGACCTCCTCGTTGCGGGTGACGAGACGCGCGTAGCGCGTCGCCACGCCGACGAGCCCGGGCTCCGCCTCGATCTGGGGCGTGCCGACCTTCTTGAGGAGCTCTTCCGGCGCACCGACCTTCACCGCGAATTCCCAGTGATGGCCCCACTCGTAGGTGCAGCGCAGCTCCTGGGCGACCGTCAGGATGACATACTCGCGCAACGCATCGTCGAAGCTGGTGCCGTAGCGCACATGGGCGCCGACCGGCGTGACGCAGGCCAGCGCACCCGGGCTGTTGGCCAGCAACGCGAAGACGTTGGGCATGACGTCGCGACCGCGCGAGCGCAGCACCTCATCATAGGCTTCCAGATATTCTGGCGGGCAGTCCTCGCGCTCGACGCGGGCCAGGCGCGCATTCTCAAGTCCGTCGGACATGTGTTCCCTTCCCCAAAAAAAAGCTACGAAAAAACTCAACATCGTCCCGACAAGCCGCAGCATGCGGGGCCGTTTCCTTGGGCAGAGAAAACCACCATCGGATCGCCGGCGTCAACGCCGCCAAGCTGCGTCCCTGCGGCATGGCCCGACAGGGGGGGCCAAATCGCCGCCATCTGTGCTAAACGCGAGATAGGGACAAACGCGGGGCAGACACAATGGGCGACAGCGCGCCAGCTCGCATCGGCGCCTTCTCGGGCGCGGTGCTGATCGCGGCGGTCACGATCTTCTTCCTGATCGAGGGCCGCGAGCTCCTCATCCCGATCGCCGTCGCGATCGTCATCTGGTACCTGCTCAACGCACTCGCGCGTTTCCTGCACCGCATCCCCCTGGGCAGCTGGCGGCTCCCGAACTGGCTCGCGCTCTCCGGCGCGGTCGTCATCATCGCCGTCGCGATCGCGCTGGTCGCCGAGCTCATCAGCAGCAATTTGGCGAATGTGGCCGCCGCGGCCCCGTCCTACCAGGCCAATTTCGACAAGCTGGTGGGCGACCTCTCCCGCCTCGCCGGCTTCGACCAGCCGCCCGACATCGCCCATGTGATCGACGAGATCGACATCCGCGCCCTGATCCGCTCCTTCGCCTCAACGGCGGCGGGAATCGCCGGGTCGTTCGGCATCGTGATCGTTTACGTGGTGTTCCTGCTGATCGAGCAGGGCAGCTTCGAGAGCAAGTTCTCCGCGCTGTTCCCGGATTCCGAGGATCGCGAGGACGTGCGCGACCTGCTGCACCGCATGCAGGTGCAGATCCAGACCTACGTCGCGATCAAGACCCTGACCAGTGCGCTGACCGGCGCGATCAGCTACGTGATCCTGCTGATCGTCGGGGTCGATTTCGCCGGCTTCTGGGGCTTCATCATCTTCCTGCTCAACTACATCCCGACGATCGGCTCGCTGCTCGGCATCCTGCTGCCGACGCTCCTGGCCGTCGTGCAGTTCGCGACCGCGGGGCCGGTGCTCACCGTGCTCATCGCCGGCGGCGCGACGCAGTTCATCATCGGCAACCTGGTCGAGCCGCGCCTCATGGGCACGTCGCTCAACATCTCACCGCTGGTCGTGCTGATCTCGCTGGCCGTGTGGGGCAGCATCTGGGGACTGGCCGGCATGTTCCTGTCGGTCCCGCTGACGATGATCGTGATGATCGTCTGCTCATACTTCGGGCCGACGCGGCCCGTCGCCATCCTCTTGTCGGGCAACGGCAAGATCGAGACGCGCTAGGCGACCGGTTGCCCCCTACTCGGCGGCCTCGGCCGCACCCGCGTCGATGAGCTCCGTCAGCATCTGCGGATCGACCGGGTAGTAGTCGATTTCCACATCGAAATCCGCGAGCGCATTCTCGATCGCCGCGACGATCGCGGCCGCGGCCGGGATCGTCCCGCCCTCGCCCGCGCCCTTCACGCCCAGCGAGTTCAGGGGCGACGGAGTTTCCATGTGGGTCACGTCCACACGGGGCATCTCGCTCGCCAGCGGCAGCAGATACTCGCCGTAGTTGGTGGTCAGCGGCTGGCCCTGGTCGTCGTAGATCATTCGCTCGAACAGGGCGTTGCCGATGCCGTGGACGACGCCGCCCACGATCTGGCCGTGGACGACCTTCGGATTGATCATCACGCCGCAGTCATGGGCGACCGAGTAGCGCAGCACCCGGACCTCGCCGGTACCGATGTCGACCTCGACCTCGGCCACGTTGGATCCGCAGGCGATCGGCGACCCGCTCGACCCGTCATAGGAGGTGGCCTCGAGCAGCGGGTCGAAACCGGCCGGCACGCGCATCGCCGAGGCCGGCGAAAGCTGAACCGCGAGCTCGCCGAGGGTGATCGAAACGTCCGGGGCGCCGTTCACGCGCACCACGCCGTCCTCGATATCGAGATCGGCCTCCGATGCTTCCAGCACCTCGGCGGCCAGCTTCAGCGCCTTCTCGCGGACCTTGGACGCCGCATCGAACGCGGACGGCCCGACATTCGCGGCCACGCGGCTGCCGATGGTGCCGACGCCGTGCGGGAACTTCGAGGTGTCCGCGGACTCGAACAGGATGTCCTCGGGTGCGACGCCCAGATTCTCCGCGACGATCATCGCGATCATCGTGTGATGGCCCTGGCCCTGGCTCGCCGCGCCGGTGCGCACGGCGACCTTGCCCGACGCCTCGACCCGCACGGTCGTCCCCTCATAGGGACCCATGCCCGTGTCCTCGATGCACGAGGAGACGCCGATCCCGAGATACCGGCCCTCGGCCCGCGCCGCCGCCTGGCGCGCGGCGAACCCGTCGTAGTCGGCGAGTTCGAGGGCCTTGTCGAGCAGCGCCTCGTAGTCGCCGCTGTCATAGACGCACTTGGCGCCGCCGCGCAGCGTCGCGCCCGTCTCGTAGGGCATCTGCTCGGGACGCACATAGTTCCGCCGACGCACCGTCGCCGGGTCGATCCCGAGATTCCGCGACACCACCTGCACCATGCGCTCGACCGCGTAGATGCCGCAGGGGCGGCCCGCGCCGCGCACCGGCGAGTTCGGAACGGTGTTGGTGAACACGATGTCCACGCCCACGTCGATGGCCGCGATGCTGTAGGCACCGGGAAGCGGCGTCAGCGAGCTGTTCGGCAGCAGGATTCCATAGGGCACGAACGCGCCGTTCTCGTGGGTCACCTTGCCGCGCAGGCCGAGAATCTTGCCCTCGTTCGTGCACGCAACCTCGAGCGCCCAGTGCTGGTCCCGCTGGGTCGTCGTGGACATGAAGTGCTCGCGCCGGTCCTCGATCCACTTCACCGGGCGTTCCATGAAGCGCGCGAGCAGCGGGATGACGATTTCCTCGGGGTAGAAGCCGGCCTTCGGCCCGAACCCGCCGCCGACATCGGGCGCGACCACGCGAATGCGTTCCTCGGGCTCGTCGAGCCAGCGCGAGAGCGCGCGACGTATCAGGTAGGGCGACTGCGCCGAGGTCCAGAGCGTGAGCCCGTCGCCCCAGGGATCGTCGCGGCCGATGCAGCCGCGGGTCTCCATCGAGTGGCACCCGCCGCGATGCTGCATGAAGGACGCGGAGAAGACATGATCCGCCTTCGCGAAGGCATCCTCGATGTCGCCAAACTGCGAGCGCATGCGCCCCATCAGGTTCGACGACGTGTCGGCATGGGCCAGCGGCGCGCCATCCTCGAGCGCGGTCATGATGTCCACCACCGCCGGCAGGGTCTCATAGTCCACGTCGATCAGCGCGACGGCATCTTCGGCGATCGCCCGGCTGTCGGCGACGACAACCGCGATCCCCTCGCCGACGTAGCAGACCTCGTCCTTCGCCAGCGGATACTGCGTCTTGTTCTGCTCGATCACAGGTGCCGGATAGAGCTGGTTCATGCGGTGGCTGTATTTCGGCCCGAGATCCGCATGGGTGAACACCCGGTGGACCCCGTCGAGTGCGGCCGCGCGCGACGTGTCGATCGACCGCATCTTCGCATGCGCGTGGGGCGAGCGGAGGAAGGCGGCGTGCAGCATGCCGTCCAGCTTGATGTCATCGACATATCGCCCGTTGCCGGTGATCAGCCGGGGATCTTCCATGCGCTGGACTTCAGCGCCGAGATATCGAACGACCATGGATCAGCCCTCCCGCATGGTTTTGGCGGCATCCAGCGCCGCATCGACGATGCCCTGATAGCCGGTGCACCGGCAGATGTTTCCCGAGATCGCCTCGCGCACGTCGCGCTCGCTCGGGTCCGGATTGTCTCGCAGATAGGCGGTCAGCGACGTCAGCATCCCCGGCGTGCAGAACCCGCACTGGAGCCCATGATGCTTCCAGAAGGCCTCCTGCAGCGGCGACAACGCGCCGTCGTCACCGGCCAGCCCCTCGACCGTCGTGATCTCGCGCCCATCCGCCTGCACGGCGAGCATCAGGCAGGACCGTGCCGCCTCGCCGTCGACCAGGACGGTGCAGGCGCCGCAGACTCCATGTTCGCAGCCCATATGGGTGCCGGTCAGCCCCAGGGTCTGGCGCAGGAAGTCGCCCAGGCTGGTGCGGGTCTCGGCGGTGGCGGTCCGGCTCTCGCCGTTGACCGTCACGGTGATTTCGCGGGTATCGGCCATGATCAGGCGCTCCCCTTCAGGTTGTCCGCGGCAGCGGTAAGCGCCCGCGCGACCAGTGTGGCCGCGAGGCGCTGGCGATAGGCGGTCGAAACATAGGCATCGGACATGGCATCGATGCCCCGGGCGATCTCGGCGGCCGCCGCGAACGCATCCGCGTCGGGCGCCGCACCGACGAGCGCGTCCTCGGCCTCGGTGAGCCGGATCGGGCTCGTATCCGCCCCCCCGATCACAATGGCGGCCCGGGTGATCTTCCCACCCTCGACGCCGAGCAAGGCTGCGACGGCGACGATCGCGAAGTCGCCATGGCGGCGGGCGAACTCGACGAAGCCGTAGCCGTGGTTGCCGTCCCAGTGCGGCACCTCGATGCCGGTCAGCAGCTCGTCCGGGCCGATCGACGGCAGCATGTAGGCGAGCGGCCATTCGGCAAACGGGATCGTGCGCCCGCCGTCCGGGCCCTGGACCTTCAGCTCGGCATCGTAGAGCGCCATCAGGCAGGGCAGCTCAGCGGCCGGATCGAGGTGGCACAGGCTGCCGCCGATGGTGCCCCTGTTGCGGGTCTGGAAGTGCCCAACCCAGTTTAGCGCCTCGGCGATGACCGGCGCCTTCGCGGCGATCACCGAATCGCGCATCAGGTCCCGCTGGCGGGTCATCGCGCCGATCTCGATCCGGTCGCCCGCGTCGCGGATGCCCGCGATCCCGTCGATCCGGTTCAGGTCGATCACATGGTCGGGCACCACGAAGCGCATGTTCAGCATGGGCATAAGCGACTGGCCGCCGGCGAGAATCTTCGCATCCTCGTGGCTCGCCAGCAGGGCAACCGCCTCGTCCGCCGTCGTCGGGTCGTGATAGGTGAAAGGCGCCGGCTTCATCGGGCCGTCTCCGAATGCAGTTTCATGTCAGTTGAGTCCTCTAGGCGCGGCCGCCGCGGATCATCGACCACAGGGCGCGGAAGAAAAGCCTGATGCCCGAGATGCTGTTGTCGGACGGTGGTGCGGCCGCGGGTGCGGGCGCTGCCGTGTCGGCGGGAGCGCTATCCGCAGGTGCGGCCTCCGGCGCACCGGACGTGCCGATCTCGGCAGCCAGGTTCTCGGCGAAGTCCGCGATGATCTGGCCGGCGATCGCATCGATCAGGCCCGACGCGCGGCCATACTGGGCAATCGATCCCGTGAGATCGATGTCGCTGGTGATATCGACCCGGCTTCCGGCACCGTCGGCAACCAGGCGGAACTCCACGCGGGCCGACGCCGCGCCGCGCCCCTTGGTGTCGTTGCCCTTTGCCTCGACCGTGGCGACCCGGTTTTCCGTGTCGATCTCGGTGATCGTCGCCTCGCCGGAGAAGGTGAGCGCAACCGGCCCGACGCGCAGCTTGGCGTTTCCCTTGTAGCTGTGCTCGCCGACGGTCTCGGTGAGTTCGGCACCGGGCATGCACGGCGCGATCCGCGGCACATCGAGGAGGATGTCCCAGGCGGCGTCCGGCGCCGCGGGTACGGTAAAACTGTTCTCGAGCTGCATCGGACTCCCCGCCCAATTCTGTAGTCCGGGGCGTTCTTGCCGCGCCCGCGGAACGATGCGCACAGTAATTTTCTTATTGTGGAATCGCAACCGGCGACGTGGCCCTAGATGCCACCGTCCTGACCGTGAACATGGTAGCCGATCTCGCGGGCAGGCTTGCGGCCGTCGCTATCGACACCCGTCGGCAACCAGGCGCACAGGTTCGCACCGGGGGACCAGACGGTCTCGCACGGGCCCGGCACAAAGAACTCGACGAAGACGAAGTCGCCGTCGCTCTCATTGATGAAGCTGTGGGGCTCGTGCTCGTAGTTGTAGAGGACGTCACCTGCGCGCAGACGGTGGGCCGTGCCGTCGAGCATCGCCGTACCCTCGCCCGCGACCACATACTGGAAGTGCTCGGCACCGACATGATGGTGTTCCGGCGCGGCCGTGCCGGGCGGATAGGAGATCATCTCGCCCTTGAACGCACCCGTGCCGGCGAGCGCCGGCGTCGCCAGATAGACCCGCGTGCGCGCATCATGCTCGGACTGGAGCACCGGCTCGCGGGTCCAGTCCACATGACGCAGTTCGGACGGCATGCCGGCGATCCCATCGTCGAAGCGCGCGGCGTCGGGCACGCGGGCGACGAGAAGCCGGGTCTCCGCGCCGCCGGCCCGGAACCCGCCCGAGAAGCCGACCGGGAGATACGCGATGTGCTTGTCCGTCAGCGCCGTGCCGTCGAGCGCACCGTCGCCCGACAGGACCTGGAGCCAGCCGACCATGCCGTCCGCGAGGTCCAGGGCATATGTCCCGCCCGGCGCGACGGCGACATGATCCAGCTCGATCCGGTCGTTGCCGACGATCGCGGGCGTCAGGAGACGGGCAACCGCGCTGTCGCCTTGCGCGACAACAGCGGCCTCGTTTCCGCGAATGATGACGGGCATCCGGTTCCTCCGCAAAGGACTACGTGTCGAATGGTGCCCCCGGGGAGACTTGAACTCCCACGCCGTTGCCGGCAACAGATTTTGAGTCTGCCGCGTCTACCAATTCCGCCACAGGGGCCCCATGACGTGCGCCCTTCCTTAAGTCCAGGACGACCGACCGGTCAACCATCGCAAGCGGAAATCCACCCCTGGAGTGACGGGCGTCACTTCCGTGCGAAGTGCCAGCCACTACGTCTTGGGCACCACCAACCAGCGCGAGACGGACGATGCTCAACTGTTGCCGCATAGCCGCAGGCCTGATCGCGGTCTGGCTGATCCTGCTTGGAATTCTTTCGGTCTGACCCAATGGCCGGCCGGCAGACAGACATATGCAGACCGTCTACATCGAGGGGGCAGCGCAAATGCTTCCCGCCGGCCCCGAATACGGATACGTCCATACCAGGCTCTGGGTCGCCGACATGCACACGGATAGCACTGTCGTCTATCTGCGCCAGATCAAGCGACGGCGAACGCGATCGCCTATCCCGCAACGTGGACAGGCGCACGGCGGCCTGTTACGAGGCCCGACGCGGATGGAACACCTCGGTTCGCGCGACTTGGAGACGTCATGCTGCAAGGCCTCTACGACTGGACCATGCGCCTCGGCGCGTCTCGCTACGCGGTTTGGGCGCTGGCGGCCGTCGCCTTCGTTGAAAGCTCGTTCTTTCCCATTCCGCCCGATGTACTGCTGATCCCGATGATCCTCGCCGCACGCTCCCGGGCCTGGCGGCTCGCAGCTGTCTGCACGGTCGCATCGGTCCTCGGCGGCTACTTCGGCTACTTCGTCGGTCTCACCCTGTTCGGCAACGTCGGCGAGCCGGTGATCGCCCTCTACGGCATGGAGCACGCCTTCGAGGTCTTCACCGAGAAGTACAACAAGCTCGGCGCCTGGATCGTCTTCACCTTCGGCGTCACACCCTTCCCCTACAAGGTGGTGACCATCGCCAGCGGCGTAACCCAGCTCGACCCGCTGGTCTTCGGTATCGCATCCGCCGCCTCGCGCGGCCTGCGCTTCTTCCTCGTCGCAACGCTCATCTGGTACTTCGGCCCGCCGATCCGCGCCTTCGTCGAACGCTATCTCGGCTGGATGACGCTCGCCTTCATCGTACTGCTCGTGGGCGGGTTCGTGCTGCTGAAATTTGTCGTCTAGACGCGGCGATCGACGCGCCCCATATCCAGCCCATGGCCGAATCCGACATTCACACGACCCTCGCGCGACGTCCGCACATCTGGCCCGCCGTCACGCTCGCGGCGAGCGGCGGCCTCCTCGGCGGCGCCTGGGCGTTCCAGATCTTCGGCGGGCTCGAGCCCTGCCCGTTGTGCACCTACCAGCGCTGGCCCTACTGGATCATGATCGCCCTCGCGGGGCTCGCGGTGCTGGCGGGCCGCCGGCTGGGCCCGGCCGGCGTCACGGCCTTCGCGGCGGCTGGCGTTCTCGTGTTCCTCGCCGGCGCCGGCGTCGCGGGGTTCCATGTCGGCGTCGAGCAGCACTGGTGGGATGGGCTCGCGACGTGCGGCGGGGCGCACACCGACCCCAACATTTCCATCGAGGAGCTGAAGGCGAAGCTCTTCGCAACGCCGCTGGCGCGCTGCGACGAGGTGCCCTGGTCCCTGTTTGGGATCTCGCTGGCCGGCTATAATTTCATCGCATCCCTGATCCTCGCGGCGGCATCCGCCTGGGCGGCGCAGGGAATCTGGCGGAAGGCGACATGAGCGAGTCCAGGACAAGGCGCCCCAAGGTGACCGGCGAGGATCGCCTGCCGGGCGATCCCGACCGCGAGACGCTGATCGAACGGATGATCCGGGTCGATCATGCGGGCGAGTTCGGCGCGGCACGCATCTACGAGGGCCAGCTCGCCGTCCTCGGCAAGCATCCGGTCGGCGACACGATCCGGCACATGGCCGAACAGGAAGAGAAACATCTCGCCGCGTTCAACGAACTCATCGCCGAGCGCCGGGTGCGCCCGACGCTCCTCTCGCCGGTCTGGCATGTCGCGGGCTTCGCGCTGGGTGCGGCGACGGCGGCGATGGGCGAGAAGGCCGCCATGGCCTGCACCGTCGCCGTCGAGGACGTGATCCAGGATCACTATGCCGCGCAGTCGGAAAAGCTCGGCGACGACGAGGCCGAGTTGCGCGACCTGATCGACGAATTCCGCGCCGAGGAAATCGAGCACAAGGAAACGGGGCTCGCTCACGACGCGGAAGAGACCCCGGGCTACCGGGTGATGTCTGAGTTCATCAAGACGGGCACCCGCGCGGCCATCTGGCTCTCGACGCGCATCTGACGCGCCTACTCGTCCAGCTCGGTATCCCAGTAGAGATAGTCGCGCCAGCTCTCGTGCAGGAAGTTGGGCGGGAAGGCGCGGCCGTTCTCGATCAGCTCCCAGCTGTCGGGCTGGCGCGGCTCGGACAGGAGCTGCATCCCCGCCTCGGCCGGCGTACGGTTCGCCTTCATCAGGTTGTACTCGCCCGACGCGGTGACGACATTCTCCCAGCAGGTCCGACCGCCGCGCGAACGCGGGATCACATGATCGAAGGTGAGCTCATGGGCCGGCAGCCGCTGGCCCGAATACTGGCAGGTGAAGCGGTCGCGCAGGAACACGTTGAAGCGGGTGAAGGCCGGGCGCGCGGCGGGCCGGACATACTCCTTGAGCGAAACGACGCTCGGCAGCGGGATTTCGAGATTGGGCGACCGGATCACCCTGTCGTATTCGGCGACCGTGTTGACGCGCCCCATGAGGGTCGCCTTCACCGCCTCCTGCCAGGGCCACACGGACAGCGGGAAATAGCTCAGCGGGCGGAAATCCGCGTTGAGCACGAGAGCCGGACAATTTTCCAGCGCAGCGTACATCTCTCCCCCTTGCACGCATCAGGTTGATCAATCAAACGAACGCAGTGTCTTTCCTAGCCGAGTCTGCCGATTCCGGCCAAGATTTTATTCAGCAATCCCAACAACTTGTAACGATACTGTCATACGCCCGGCGGCGCCGGTCCGGATCATGACCCTCCGAACGCAGCTGTCAGTGCGGCGGCGGCCCGCGCGATCCCGTCCTCGTCGATGCCGTGGCCGAGGCCCGACCGCGACACCGCCTCGACCGGGACGCCTGCGTCCCGAAGCGCACTCTCGGCCATGCCGAGCGCCGCGTGGGGTACGACCGCGTCTGCCTCGCCATGCACGAGCAGCACCGGTGGGCGCACGGTGATCTCGTCGGCAAGGCTATCGGCCGCCGCGAGCATTCCGGAGTAACCGAGCACTGCCGCGGGCGATGCCTTGCGCCGCAGCCCGACATGCAGCGCCATCATCGAGCCCTGGCTGAAGCCGAACAGCGCCAGATTCTCATCGCTCAGACCGTGCCGCGCGAGGTGATGGTCGAGAAACGCGTCCACCGCCGGCGCCGCACCGCACACGCCCGCCGCAATATTCTCCGGCGACCGGTCGATCAGGCTGAACCATTGCAGGCCGAAGGGCGCGCCGTCGCACAGATGCGGCGCGTCGGGCGCAAGGAACAGCGCGTCGGGGAGCTGCGTGGCCAGCATCGGGGCGAGACCGATCAGGTCGTTCCCGTCCGCGCCGCGACCGTGCAGCAGCACCACCAGCTGCTTCGGCGGATTCCCGGAGGCAGGCCCATGGCTCGGGCCGCTCAATTGCACATCGGTCATGTCCGGTCCTTCCAGGTCGGGTTTTGGCGCATCATATCGCCTCTATTCGGTAGGCGTGCCACAGGAGCCGGGCGGCAGCACTCCGCCAGGGCCGCCAGCGCGCCTCGGCTTCCTTGCGGAGTTGCCCGGGGGTCCAGCGGGTGCCGTCGCCCAGATGCTTGCCCGCCGACGCCACCAGCGCGAGATCGTCCGCCGGCATGATGTCCGGCCGCCCGAGCGCAAACAGGAGGTAGCATTCGGCGCTCCAGCGCCCGATGCCCTTGAGCGCCACCAGCGCCGTGATCGCCGTCTCGTCGTCCTGGTTGCGCAGGCCCTGGAGGTCGAGGCCCCCGGTGACGATCGCCTCGGCCAGTCCGCGTCCGTAGACGATCTTCTGCCGGCTCAGTCCATAGCCGCGAAGCGCCTCGTCATCCTGCATGACGAAAGCGGCGGGGTCCTTCGTGATCCCGGCATCTTCCATCCGCTTCCAGATCGCGGCGGCGGCATGGGTCGAGAGCTGTTGACCGACAATCACCCGCAGGAGCGTCGTGAAACCCGGCGGCCGCGTGCGCGGCCCGGGCGTGCCGGTATGTTCCCACAGCGCGCCCATGCGCGGATCGAGCGCCGCGAGTTCCGTAAGCCCCGCCTCTAGCCGTTTGCGTGTTTTCATCGCATCATCGTTCCCGCCGTCTGCCGCCCGTTCAAGCCAATTGCACAGACAAGCTCAACCCGGACTCCGGATGAAACCGCACCCATGAGTCAAGAACTGTCCGGCGAACCCCTCGTCACCCGCTTCGCCCCGTCGCCGACCGGCCTGCTGCATCTCGGCCATGCCTATTCCGCGCTGTTCGCGTGGCGCCTCGCGGACGCCGCGGGCGGACGCTTCCTGCTGCGGATCGAGGATATCGACCGGGGCCGGTGCCGGCCCGAGTTCGAGGATGCGATCGTCGAAGACCTGGCCTGGCTGGGAATCGCGTGGGAAGAACCCGTCTGGCGCCAGTCGGAGCGCATGGACGCCTACGCCGACGCGCTGGCGAAGCTCGACGCGATGGACCTGCTGTACCCGTGCTTCTGCACCCGCAAGGATATCGCCGCCGAGATCGAGCGGTCGGGCGCCGCCCCGCATCCGGACGAGCCCGGCCCCGATGGCCCGGTCTATCCCGGGATCTGCCGTGGTCTCGACCCCGAGACCCGAGCCGCCCAGATCGCGGCCGGCGAACCCCACGCGCTCCGCCTCGACATGGCGGCCGCAACTGCGCGCGCCGGCGCGCTTGCCTGGCACGACCGCACCCGCGGCGAGCAACGCGCGACACCGGAGGTGTTCGGCGATGTGGTGCTGGCCCGCAAGGACGTCGCGACCAGCTATCACCTCGCGGTCACGGTGGACGACGCGGCCCAGGGCATGACCCTCGTGACCCGGGGCACCGACCTCTTCGACGCGACCCACATCCACCGCCTGCTCCAGGAACTCCTCGGTCTCGCGGTGCCGGAGTGGCATCACACGCCACTTCTGACCAACAACGACGGTGTGCGGCTCGCGAAGCGCGACCGGGCGCTCACGCTGCGCGCCATGCGCGACGCCGGGACCGACCCGGCGGACATCTGGGCGATGGCGATCCGCCAGATCGCCCGCGGGGCGGCGAACAACGCCGAACTCTAGGGCGGGCGCGTCAGGCCCAGGCGCGCAGACCCCGCACCAGCCGCGCATAGTCGGGATGGTCAGGCGCGATCAGCCCATGGCGGATCGCGAAATCGATGATCACCAGGTTGACGTTGAACTTGAACTCGTCGGTCTCCTCGACCACGCGCAGCGCCTGCCGAGCTGGCCACTTGACGAAGCCGCTGACCTCGCCGTCCGCGTTCTGCGGCGCGAAATCGGTCGGCAGTTCGAGGTCGAAGATGAACAGCATGTCCCGGCGCATCCCCGCCTGCGTGTCGAGCATGTAGGTTACGACCCCTGCCGGACGGGCGGTCCGGGCGATCTCCTCCGGGACCGAGGCCTCCTCGCCGGCTTCCTTGACGACGTTCTCCAGCAGCCCGATCCCGACCGGGAGCCCGCCGGCCACCATATTGTCGAGCTTGCCCGGCGCGACCTCGCGGCTCTTGGACCGCACGCCGATCCAGAGTTCCGGCCCGTCCGGACCGGGCACATAGCCGTTCACATGGACGCCGTAGGACTTCACGGCGAAGGGCTCGAGCCAGGCGCGGTCGATGCGCATCAGCATCTCGCCGCCGAACCGCTCCATGACCGGGCAGAGCTCCTTGCGGTTGCGCGGCAGGGCCTGCTGAACGACCAGCGCCGCGCCGGCCTCGGCCAGTGCCTTCGAGCGCGCCTCGACATCCGCGAGGCTCTCGAGAATATCCACGCCCTTGTCCGTGACCTTGAAATAGTCGCCCCAGCGGGTCATGCGCGCGGCCAGGTCCTCGCGCACCCATCCTGCCTGCACGCCGCCGATGCCGAAGGGCAGCCGACCGTCGAAGCTGTGCTTGTTGCAGGCCGCAATATGGTCGTAGAGCGCTATGGTCCGCTAGCCCGGCCGCCCGCACTCAGGCACAGACGGCGGTGCGCTTTTCGGACAGGAGCACCTGTGACACACCGAAGGTCGCGCGCATGGCGGCCGCCATCTGCATGGCCAGCGCACCGTCGACCTGTCCCGATTCGATGTCGATATCGACATGATCCCCATCCGCTTCGTCACGCACGCCGTGCCAGCGGTCCGGCACGAGCCCGCGCTTGGCCCAGAGCTCCATTAGTCGCGACATCATCCCCGGATCGGCGATGGCACGAACCGAGAAGCAGTGAACCGGGACGGATTGCTGTTCAGATCGAGTATGCGAGTGGGTGTGTAAGGACATGATGAACGATTCCTTCGTGAATTGACGTTGCATGCGCATGCGCTCCCGGCCGCCGCCCCGTAAGTCGGGCGTGCGCCGGGCCGTCAATTCGAATGGACCGCATCACGTTCATGGCGCGGACCCTACAAATCCGCGGCGTTCGGGTCAAGAATTCGATCCGTTGGCCCACCGGCCACGGCCCCTCGTCACGGCGCGGCGAGGCCGATATGATCGCCTCTATGAAGACGCTCACCATCCTGCTCGCCGTGGCGCTTGCCGCGGTTGTCATTGTCCTGGTGCTCGGTGTGATCGCGATGGCGCGAGGCGGCGAGTTCAATCGCAAGTACGGCAACAAGCTGATGCGGGCCCGCGTCGCGCTGCAGGGGCTGGCGATCGTCCTGTTCCTCCTGTTCGTGTTCGCGGCAGGCTCGGGCGGTTGATGCGATGGTCGAACTGACGAAGATCTACACGCGCGGCGGCGATACCGGCAACACCTCGCTCGGTTCGGGCGTGCGCGTCGCCAAGCACGACCTGCGCGTTGCGGCCTACGGCACCGTGGACGAGGCGAACGCCGCGATCGGGCTCGCCCGGCTCCACACCGGCGACGCCCCGGATGCCGACGCGATGCTCCGGCGGATCCAGAACGATCTGTTCGATCTGGGCGCGGATCTGTGCACGCCCGAGGGAGACCGGCGCGCCGCCAGCAAGTCGGAAGGTGCGCTGCGGATCGTCCCCGCCCAGGTCGAACGCCTGGAGACGGAGATCGACGCGATCAACGAGGACCTCGCGCCCCTGAGTTCCTTCATTCTGCCCGGGGGAACCCCGGCGGCGGCGCACCTGCACATGGCACGCACGATAGCGCGACGCGCGGAACGCCTGATGACGGAACTGGCCAACTGCGAGCCCGTAAACGCCGAGGCACTGAAATACATCAACCGCCTGTCGGACCACCTGTTCGTCCTGGCGCGCGCCCTGAACGATGGCGGCCGGGCGGACATCCTCTGGGAACCCGGCCAGACGCGGAACTGAGGGGCGGAAAAGCTCAACGGGCGAGCAACGCCCGGCGATGAATTGACTCGCCCCGGCCCGTTCGGCATGTTGCACTGCGAAAAACAACGAAACGCCATGGCGCACGGGGCTTTTGCGGGCAATTCCCGCACCCGGAACGGCCATGCCAGCAAGCGGATAAACCCATGAAAATGCTGATCCCCGTCAAGCGGGTCATCGACTACAACGTGAAGGTGCGCGTCAAATCCGACGGCACCGGCGTCGAGACCTCGAACGTCAAGATGTCGATGAACCCCTTCGACGAAATTGCGGTCGAGGAGGCAGTGCGCCTGAAGGAAGCCGGCAAGGTCGAGGAGGTTGTCGCCGTCTCCCTGGGCGTCGCACAGTGTCAGGAGACCATCCGCACGGCGCTGGCGATGGGCGCGGACCGCGGCATTCATGTGGCGAGCGATGCGGAGCTCGAGCCACTGGCGGTCGCCAAGCTCCTCAAGGCGCTGGTCGAGCGCGAGTCGCCGGAGCTGGTGATCCTGGGCAAGCAGGCCATCGACGACGATTCCAACCAGACGGGCCAGATGCTCGCGGCGCTCCTGGGCTGGCCCCAGGCGACCTTCGCATCGGAGATCGAGCTGGGCGACGGCACGGCGAAGGTCATCCGCGAGATCGACGGCGGGCTCGAGACCATCGACATCAACCTGCCGGCGATCGTCACGACCGACCTGCGCCTCAACGAGCCGCGCTACGCGTCCCTGCCGAACATCATGAAGGCGAAGAAGAAGCCCATCGACGAGCTCACGCCCGACGATCTGGGCGTCGATGTCGCGCCGAGGCTCGAGACCCTGAAGGTCGAGGAGCCGCCGAAGCGCGAGGCCGGCGTGATGGTGGAGACCGTCGCCGAACTCGTGGACAAGCTGAAGAACGAAGCGAGGGTGATCTGATGGCCGTTCTCGTCATTGCCGAACACGATAATGCAACTCTCAAGCCCGCGACCCTGAACACGGTCACGGCCGCACGCCACCTGTCCGACGCCGGTGCCGGCGACGTGACGGTCCTGGTCGCCGGGGCCGGATGCGGCGCGGTCGGCGAGGCCGCCGCCGCGATCGAGGGCGTCGCAAAGGTTCTGGTCGCCGACGATGCCGGGCTCGAGCACGGGCTCGCGGAGAATGTCGCGGCCCTGGTCACGGGACTGGCCAGCGACTATTCCCATGTCCTGGCGCCCGCCACCACCGGCGGCAAGAACTTCATGCCGCGCGTGGCCGCAACCCTCGACCTGCAGCAGATTTCCGAGATCAGCGCCGTCGTGGATGCCGACACCTTCGTCCGGCCGATCTACGCCGGCAACGCGCTCGCGACGGTGAAATCGTCCGACGCGACGAAGATCATCACCGTGCGCACCACCACCTTCGACGCGACGCCCGCTACGGGCGGCAGCGCCGCCGTCGAGAGCGTGGATGCCGGCACGGACTCGGGCCTGTCGCGCTTCGTATCCCGAGCGGAATCGGGCGGCGACCGGCCGGAGCTCACGGCCGCCCGAGTCGTCATCTCCGGCGGCCGCGGCATGGCCTCGGGCGAGAACTACGCCCTGATCGAGCCCATCGCCGACAAGCTCGGCGCCGCCATGGGCGCGTCGCGCGCGGCGGTCGACGCGGGCTTCGTGCCCAACGACTGGCAGGTCGGGCAGACCGGCAAGGTCGTGGCGCCGGAGCTCTACATCGCCGTCGGCATCTCCGGCGCGATCCAGCATCTGGCGGGGATGAAGGATTCGAAAGTGATCGTTGCGATCAACAAGGACGAGGAAGCACCGATCTTCCAGGTCGCCGACTATGGTCTGGTCGCCGACCTCTTCAAGGCACTGCCCGAGCTCGACGCAGAGCTCGAGAAGCAGGGCTGACCCGAAGACCGGTCACACGAACCAACAGGACACATCAAATGCTGAACAAGATTGGCGTCATCGGCGCCGGCCAGATGGGCAGCGGCATCGCCCATGTCTGCGCGCTGGCGGAGCATGACGTGGTGATCGTCGATATCGACGCCGCCGCGCTCGAGAAATCCCTCGACCGGATCGACGCGAACATGGACCGCCAGGTCAAGCGCACCCTGATTGCGGAAGAGGACAAGGCCGCCGCGCTGGCGCGCATCGCCACCGCGACCGGGCTCGACGCGCTGTCGGACTGCGATCTGGTGATCGAGGCCGCGACCGAGGACGAGGCGACGAAGGTGAAGATCTTCGAGGCGCTGTGCCCGCACCTGAAGGACGACGCGCTGATCGCGTCGAACACGTCGTCGATCTCCATCACCCGCCTGGCGTCGGCCACCGACCGGCCCGAGAAGTTCATGGGCATGCATTTCATGAACCCGGTGCCGATGATGAAGCTGGTCGAGCTCATCCGGGGGCTCGCGACCGACGACGAGACCTTCACCACCGTGCAGGCGCTGACCGAGAAGCTCGGCAAGACCGGCACCGTGTCCGAGGATTTCCCGGCCTTCATCGTCAACCGCATCCTGCTGCCGATGATCAACGAGGCGGTCTACACGCTCTACGAGGGTGTCGGCTCCGTCGATTCGATCGACACCTCGATGAAGCTGGGCGCGAACCATCCCATGGGGCCGTTCGAGCTGGCCGACTTCATCGGCCTCGACACCTGCCTCGCGGTGATGCAGGTCCTCTATGACGGCCTCGCGGACTCGAAGTATCGTCCCTGTCCGCTGCTGGTGAAGTATGTCGAGGCCGGTTGGCTCGGCCGCAAGACCGGCCGCGGCTTCTACGACTATTCGGGCGACGAGCCGGTCCCGACGCGGTAGTTCCTCTAGGTCGTCATACGCGGACTTGATCCGCGTATCTCCTGGAACGCTTCGAATGGGATGCCCGGGTCAAGCCCAGGCATGACGAGACTTGGTTGCGTTCAGCTTTCGCCCGCGCCGTTCCTGTACCAGTCGATGAGCGCGAGAGCCTCGGGCGAATCCCACTCGGCGTGACCGACGAGGCGCCCCACTTCCTTGCCGTCAGGTCCGATCAGGATCGTCGTCGGCAGGGAGACCACGCCGATCGCGCGGGAAAACTTCAGCCGCTCGTCGATGAAGTTATCCGGAAACTCGACCTGGAGCTTCTTCAGGAACCGGTCGGTCTGCTTGAAGCCGCCGCGATCCTGACTGACGAGCACGACCTGCGCGGTCTCGCCGCCCAGCGCGGTGTTGAGCCGCGCGAGGGACGGCAGCTCGCGGATGCACGGCCCGCACCAGGTCGCCCAGAAGTTCAGGACCACGAACTTGCCCTTGAACCGGTCGAGGGTGACCGGCCCGTCTTCCCGGTCGAGAACGGTCACATCGGGGACCGCAACCGGGGTCGCGAGCGGCTCGTAGTTCTGGACCTGTCCCGCGATGGGGGGCCCGGAATCGGCCGCAGCACCGGCGGGCAAGCCCGGCGAACCGATGATCGCGACCGCGAATGCGGCAGTGACGGCGAACAGAAAAACTTTCATCCGGCGTATCATATCGTTAAACGTCGCTCCCATTAGCAAGAGCCTTTATGCCATGAGCCCGAACGACACACGCAAGCCAGCCAATGCGCAGTGGGGCGGCCGGTTCACCTCCGGGCCTTCGGAGGTAATGGAACGCATCAACGCGTCCATCGGTTTCGACCAGCGCTTTTTCGCCCAGGACATTGCCGGGTCGCGCGCGCATGCCCGCATGCTGGTGGCACAAGGCATCCTATCTTCCGAAGATGGGCAGGCAATCGAGGACGGTCTAGACACGATTTCGCGAGAGCTCGAGACGGGCGACTTCGAATTCAAGACGGCCCTCGAGGACATCCACATGAACATCGAGTCGCGGCTGCGCGAGCTCGTCGGTGACGCCGCCGGCCGGCTGCACACCGCACGCTCGCGCAACGACCAGGTCGCAACGGACTTCCGGCTGTGGGTGCGGGACGAGATCGATGCGCTGGACGGCCAGCTCGCCGGACTCCAGGGCGCATTGCTCGACAAGGCCGAGGCCCATGCCGCCACGGTCATGCCCGGGTTTACCCATTTGCAGACGGCCCAGCCGGTCACCTTCGGCCACCACCTGCTTGCCTATGTCGAGATGTTCGGCCGCGACCGGGGGCGGCTGGCAGATGCGCGCGCGCGGCTCAACGAATCACCGCTGGGCGCGGGCGCACTGGCCGGCACATCCTTCCCGATCGACCGGCATGCGACGGCCGACACGCTCGGCTTCGACCGGCCCATGGCGAACTCGCTGGATGCGGTGTCCGACCGGGACTTCGCGCTCGAATTCCTGTCCGCCGCGGCGATCTGCGCGACCCATATCTCGCGCTTCTCCGAGGAACTGGTGATCTGGTGCAGCGACGGCTTCCGCTTCATCGCACTCTCCGACGCCTATACGACCGGCAGCTCGATGATGCCCCAGAAGCGCAACCCGGACGCCGCCGAGCTGTCCCGGGCCAAGACGGGGCGGATCTACGGTGCGCTGCTCGGGCTCCTGACGGTCATGAAGGGGCTGCCGCTCGCCTATTCGAAGGACATGCAGGAAGACAAGGAGCCGGTCTTCGACGCCGCGGATTCCCTGGCCCTCGCGCTCGCCGCGACGACCGGCATGGTCGCCGACATGCAGGCCGAGCCCGAGAACATGCTGGCGGCCGCGGGCAAGGGTCATTCGACCGCGACCGACCTGGCCGACTGGCTCGTACGGGCGGCCGACGTGCCGTTCCGCGACGCGCACGCAATCACCGGTGCAGCGGTCGCACTTGCCGAAGAAAAGAATGCGAGCCTCGCCGAGCTCTCGCTCGAGGATTTGCAGGGGATCGATGGAAGAATCACCGCTGACGTGTTCGAGGTGCTGAGCGTGGAGGCGTCCGTGGCGAGCCGGACCAGTTTCGGCGGCACGGCGCCCGACAATGTCCGGGCCGCTGCCGCCGACGCGCGTGCACGGTTCCTCGGCTCGCACGGGAGCGCCTAGGATGCGCCGGATGCTTCACGGTATGCCGCGACAGGTCGTGATCGCCCTGATGCTTGCCTTCGCGCTCACGGCGTGCGGCAAGAAGGGACCGCCGAAACCGCCGAAAGGCGAGAAAGTCACCTACCCGCGCACCTATCCGACCCGCTGACGCGCACCATCGCGCCAGGCTCGAGAGACCGACATGACCCAGTTCGAATACCGGAACGGCGAACTTCACGCCGAGGACGTGCCCCTGTCGCGTATCGCCGAGGCAGTGGGAACGCCCGTCTATGTCTATTCAGAGACCGCGCTGACCGATGCCTACCGCCGGTTCGCGGACGCATTCGAGGATGCGGGGCTGGACGCACGGATTTGCTACGCGATGAAGGCCAACTCGAACCTGGCCGTCATCCGCGCGCTGGCGTCGTGCGGTGCCGGCGCCGACGTGGTGTCGGGCGGCGAGCTGACACGAGCGCTGGCGGCGGGCATCGACCCGGCCGAGATCGTCTTCTCCGGCGTCGGCAAGACGGCGGGGGAGATGCGCCAGGCGATCGCCGCCGGGATCGGACAATTCAACGTGGAATCGGTGCCCGAGCTCGAGCGGCTGTCGGACATCGCGACGGCCGAGTGCGCGACCGTCAACATCGCGATCCGGGTCAATCCCGACGTCGACGCGGACACCCACCACAAGATTTCGACCGGCCGCCATCACGACAAGTTCGGGATCGACATCGGCCAGGCGCGGGAAATCTATGCCCGTGCTGCGGGGCTGCCGGGGATCGCGCCGACATCGGTCGCCGTCCATATCGGCAGCCAGCTGACGGATCTGTCCCCGTTCCGCGACGCCTTCGCGCGGGTGGCGGAGCTTGTCGGGGAACTCCGCGCGGACGGACATGACATCACCACTCTCGACCTGGGCGGCGGCCTCGGCATCGACTACGGGCAGGACACCCCGCCGGACCCGCGCGACTATGCCGCCATCGTCGCCGAGACAGTCGGCGGCCTCGGCTGCACCCTGGTGTTCGAACCCGGGCGTTTTCTCGCCGGCCCTGCGGGTGTGCTCCTGTCGGAAATCGTCTACGTGAAGGACACCGGGACGCGTCGTTTCGCCATCGTCGATGCCGCCATGAACGACCTTGTCCGGCCGGCCATGTACGAGGCGCACCACGAGATCATGTCCGTGCGCGCACCGGACGGGGAATCCCGCACCTACGACATCGTCGGGCCCGTCTGCGAGACGGGCGACACGTTCGCGACCGGGCGGGATATGCCCACGCTCGCCGCGGGTGAACTTGTCGTGATCCGGGATGCCGGTGCCTATGGCGCTGTCATGGCATCGGGCTACAATAGCCGCCCGCTCGTCGCCGAAGTCCTCGTGCGAGGCGATTGCTTCAGCACCGTGCGGGCGCGCCAGGATGTTGCCGCAATGCTGGCGCAGGAAGCACTGGCGGACTGGCAAACCTAACCGCGCGCTGTCGTTCCCGACGGCCGCATCGGGAGCCGATTTGAGCGATTTGAACGAGTTCGGACCAGACATCGGAGAGCCGCGGAGACCCGCTCATCTCGGGCTGCGCCGCGCCATCGCGCGCCTGTCGTTGTTCTGGGAAAGCGCCTGGCCCGCGCTCTGGCCAGCGGCCGGGATCGCGCTCCTGTTCCTAACGCTCGCGCTCCTTGACGTGTTTCCCCTGCTTCCAGGCTGGTTCCACGGGCTGATCCTGGCCGGCTTCGCCACCCTTTTCGTCTGGCAGTTCCATCGTGGTCTTCGGCGCATCCGGCCGCCGAGCGCCGCTGCCGCAACCCGGCGGCTCGAAACCGACGCGGGCCTGGCCCACCGCCCGCTCACCGTGATCGAGGACCGGCCGGTGATCGGGGTCGTGGATCCGGAGACCGAACGCCTCTGGCAGCGCCATGTTGCGCAGGCCGCTGCCGCGGCGCGTGGCCTCCGGCTACGCTGGCCGCGCCCACAGCTGGCGGAACGTGATCCCTACGCGCTGCGTATCGCGCTGGGTGTGCTCCTGACCATCGGTGTTGTCGCCGCCGGAGAAGACGCGAACCGCCGCATCGATGCTGCGTTCTCGCCTGACCTGCGCAGCCTTGCAAACGCCAACCCGCCGAGCCTCGAACTCTGGATCACCCCGCCGGACTACACCAACCTGCCGCCGCGCCTGCTGGCGAGCGCGGACCCCAAAACGGCGGCCAGGAACGAGGACGGGCGAGGGCTGGAAATCCCGGTCGGGAGCACGCTGCTGGCCCAGGTGAGCCAGGCGCGCCGGGCACCGGTCCTTGCCATCGGCGAACAGGAACGGGAACTTGAGCCGGTTGGCGGGGAGAACTGGCGGATCGAAGCCGCGCTCGACGCGACAGGCCCGCAAATACTGCAGCTGGAAGCGTCCGGGCGGGATCTCGGCACCTGGGAGATCAGCGTGCTGCCTGACACCGCGCCGACGATCAGCTTCGTCGAATCCCCGCAGGGAACCGCCAGCAGTACGCTCCAGATCAGCTATGACGGCGCCGACGACCACGGGATCGTGGATGTGACCGCCGAGATCACATGGCCCGGCGAACCGGAGAACACGACACTCGCGCCGGTCTCGATCGAACTGCCCCTCCCCAGCCCCGATCCGCGCGCCGGATCGGCGGTCAGCGTTCACGATCTCACCGAACATCCCTGGGCCGGGCTCGAGGTCGATATTCGTCTCACCGCCACGGACGGCCGCGGACAGACCGGCCAAACGGACCGTCTCGCCGTGCTGCTGCCGGAACGAACCTTCAACCATCCCGTCGCCCGCGCGATCGTGGAGCAGCGCCGGGTGCTCGCCCTGTCGCCGGACAGCCGCCGCGAGGTCGCGCGGTCCCTGCACAACATCGGCGCGATCCCGCAGCGCTTCGATAACGACGTCGTTATCTTCCTGTCACTCATGTCCGCCCGCTCGCGGCTGGTGCACATGCACGCCGGGGAAAGTGTACTCCCGATCCTCTCCCAGCTCTGGGATACGGCGCTGCGGCTCGAGGACGGCGCGCTGTCGTTGACCGAGCGCGAGCTGGCGGAACTCCAGCAACAGCTTCGCGACGCGCTCGAAAACGGCGCCAGCGAGGAGGAAATTCAGGAGCTTCTCGAAGAGTACCGCGCGGCCCTCGACCGGTACCTCGAGGCGCTGGCGCAGAACCTGTCCCAAGCGCTCGAGGGCATGGACCTCTCCACCCTGCCCGAGGCCGGCGACGACGCCAATCTCGTGGACCGGGAGGCGATCCAGCAGATGCTGGACCAGATCGAGCAGATGGCACGCCTCGGCGACACCGAGAGCGTCGAGCAGCTCCTCGAGCGCATGCAGCAAATGCTTCAGGCGCTTCACGACGCCCCCAACCAGCTACAACAGCAGTCGGCCTCGCCCGCCCAGGAGATGCTGCGCGAGCTGCAGGACATCGTTCGCCGGCAGCAGGAGCTCCAGGACGACCTGTTCCAGCGCAACCAGCGCGGCGAACGCCTGTCGGAGGAAGAGGCCCAGCGCCTGCGGGACGCGCAGAACGAGGTTCGCCGGCAACTGGGCGAGATGATGCGCAGGCTGGGCGAAATGACGGACCAGATTCCCGAGAACCTCGGCAACGCCGAGGACGCCATGGGCGACGCCGAGAACGCGATCGAGGGCGGCGATCTACCCGGCGCGCTTGGCGATCAGGCGCGCGCGCTGGCCGAACTGCAACAGGGCGCGCAGAGCATGGCGCTTCAGCTGCTGCGGCAGCCCGGACAGGGGCAGGGTCCCGGACAACAGCAAGGGGGCGTTGCGCAACCCGGCCAGGAGGGGTTCGACCCGCTCGGGCGTGAACTGGGCGACCAGGAAGAGAATCCGGACGGCTTCTTCTCCCAGGACAGCGGCAGGGAGGTCGGCGACGGCGAGCAGGCCCGCCGGGCGCTGGAAATTCTGGATGAGCTACGGAACCGGGCACTCGACCGCACGCGACCGAGCCTGGAACGCGACTACCTGGAACGCCTGCTGCGAAGGTTCTAGCCCCGCGCCGGCAGCCGGATCAGTGCAGCTGACGGCCCCGATGCGACATCGCATCCTCCGCGGCGTCGCAAATCTGCTTCAGGCTGAACGGCTTGGCGATCACCTCGTGGATGAGCTCCTCGAGATTGTGCGCGCGCTGCCGCTCGGCCGCATAGCCGGTCATCATCAGGATCGCTGTCTTCGGATGTTCCTTGGCGACCTTGAGCGCCAGGGCGATGCCGTCCATCCCCGGCATCACGATGTCCGTGATCAGGAGATCGTAGTTCGGATCCGTTCCGAGCGCGTCGAGCGCATCGAGACCGTCGTTGGCGGTGACCACGTCATGCCCGCCATGCACCAGGGCGCGTCGAACGAATTCACGAACCGCGCCGTCATCTTCTGCAATCAGAACTCGTGCCATTGTTCAGTCTTCCACCCCCGGTCCGCACGGATTCCGCCGTGCCGGCCACGCCCATCCCCGGCCCCGCGTATTTCTGCGGGGTTTCTGGATCGTCCTTCACCAGGGCAGACTCCGCCGTTGCGGAGGGAGTGACGATCTTCTGTTAAGGATTTTCGTCGGGATTGGTAAACAAAACACTAACGTTCGCCGCCTTCGCAGGAACTTCATCGGTCTGGGACGTGAACGGTGCGCGCTCGCCGGGGCCCAGCCGCCGGGTTTCCATCACGAAAGACCAGCTTTTCAGCCGGTTTTTGTCCGCATCGGAAATGAGAACGAAGAGCTCGGGTATATCCCGGGCACCGTTGGAAATGTTGATGACCTCGCCCTTGAGCGCGAGCTTGCCGCCTTCCGCCGACACATTGAACTCGATCTCGAGGCCGTCGCCCGGCGGCGGGAACGCGTCGATCCCGAACGTCGCATAGACGGCCTCGGCCTGCGGCACGGCGAGCGCGATCGGGCCGCGGCCGAACCAGAGCGTCGCGAGAATGGCGATCAGCAGGACGGCGCAAACCATCCATGCGGTGCGCGCGCCACCGCGCGCACGCACACCGGGGATCGCCGGCACGTTACGGCGGACAGGACCGGCGTCGTCTTCCGGCTCGGGTTCGAACGGCGTGACGGAGATCGGTGCCGCGTCGTCGTCTTCGTCCGGCTCCGGCATCGATTCGAACCAGACATGCGCGCACTTACCGCACTTCACCCGCCGCCCGTTTGGCGCGAGATGGGCGGCATCGATCGCGAACCGCGTCTGGCAATCGGGGCACGTGAGGATCATTTTCTGTTTATCGCCGTCACAGGTAAACCAACCATGAATACAGAAGTATAACCCATTCGGGGACGGGGATCGCGACCCGCATTTCATCCGGTTTCCGCGGTCGGCGGCACGGCTTTACCGCCGTGTGGCATCATGCCAACGTGATCAGAGAACAAGGCCGAGTCGGCCCTGTGCGCGCCGGCCCGCTCTCCCCGCCCCAACCGGAGGCACCATTCGTGCTGCGCTTCGAAAATGTCGGAATGCGCTACGGCATCGGGCCGGAGATTCTGCGCGACATCAGCTTCTCCCTCGCACCGGGCTCGTTCCATTTTCTGACCGGCTCGAGCGGCGCGGGGAAGACGACGCTTCTGAAGCTCATGTATCTCGCCCTGCGGCCGACGCGCGGGCTCGTCCATCTGTTCGACAAGGATATCTCCGTCACGCCGCGCGAGGATCTGCCGGGCCTGCGCCGGCGGGTCGGGGTGGTGTTCCAGGACTTCCGGCTGATCGACCACATGACCGCCGTCGAGAATGTTGCGCTCCCGCTGCGCGTCAACGGCAGCCGCCACGCCGAGATCGACAGTCACGTCCGCGAGCTGCTGAGCTGGGTGGGGCTAGGCGAACGCCTGGACGCGCGCCCCTCGACGCTCTCCGGCGGTCAGCAACAGCGTGTTGCGATCGCGCGCGCCGTGATCAACCGACCACGGTTGCTTCTGGCCGACGAGCCCACCGGAAACGTCGACGACCGTATCGCGATGCGCCTGATGCATCTCTTCGAAGAGCTCAACAAGGCCGGCACGACGATCGTCATCGCGACACACAACAGTCAGCTCGTCGAGGAGTTCGGACACCCGATCCTGCAACTCGACGACGGTGAACTGACGGTGCGCCATGCGCGCAAGCCGGGCCCGGCATGAAGTTCGGCGGCCGGACAGATCTGCCGTTCGAGCGCGACCAGTCGACGCGCTTCCTGCCGTGGATCGTTGCCCTGATGGTATTCCTGGGTGCCCTCATGTTCGCCGGCGCACTCGTGGTTTCGGATACGATCGACAGCTGGGACAGCACGCTGACCGGCCGGATGACGGTCCAAATCCCGCACGACGCGGCGACGGACGATGCCTTCGGGGCACTCACGGCCATGCTGAACGCAACGCCCGGCGTTCGCGACACGCGCCGGGTCCCCGACGCGGAAGCGCAGAGCCTGCTCGTCCCATGGCTGGGCGAGGAGGTCGTGAACTCCGGACTGCCGATCCCTGCGCTGATCGACGTCGAAATCGCCGCCGGTGCCCGTATCGACCCGGAACTACTGGCCACGAGGCTGTCCGGGGCGGTTCCCGGCACGACCGTGGACGATCATCGCGCATGGTTGTCGGCGCTGATAAACCTCGGACGCACCATCGAGATTCTCGCATTCGTGATCCTGGGTCTGATCGCCGCGGCAGCGGTCGTCGCGGTCGTCTTCACCACCCGCAGCGGGCTCGCCGTGCACGCCGCGATTATCGAGCTGCTCCATCAGATGGGCGCCCACGATCGCTATATCGCGGGTCAGTTCCAACTCCAGGCGATGATGTTGGCAGCTCGCGGCGGCCTGGCCGGCGCGCTCGCGGCGGGGGTCGTCCTGCTGGTGTTCGCATGGGTCGGACAGGGTATCGACGCCGCATTTCTTCCACCGGTCACGCTGTCCGTTGCCGAATGGCTCGCGTTGCTGGTCGTGCCCCTCGGCGCTGTCGCAATCGCGATGCTGACGGCGCGGCTGACAGTGCTGCGCGCGCTCGCTCGCATGCCGTGATGTCCCGTGTCCGCAAACGCCGCTGGCGTCGCATCTTCGTTCCGCTGGCGGTCCTTGTCCTGCTCTGGGTCGCCGGGCTCTTCGGCTTCGTCGACGGTATTCCGACGCGCTCGGAGCCCCCGCCGGAGACCGCACGAACCGACGCTATCGTTGTCCTCACCGGCGGCCGGGGCCGGGTCGCCCACGGCACCGACCTTCTGGCGTCCGGCGTCGCGGAGCGAATGCTGATCTCGGGCGTCGGCGCAAACGCCGCGGCGCGCGATCTCATCCCGGAAGAACAGCTCGAGTCGCACACCCTGGCATGTTGCGTGACGCTTGGCCGCGCGGCGCGCAACACGCGCGAGAATGCCGTCGAGACCGCAGGCTGGGTCGCCGCAAACAGGGTTGCGAGCCTGCGCCTGGTAACCGCCGATTTCCACATCCCGCGGAGCCTGCTCGAGTTTCGCGCCCACCTCCCGCAAGTCGAGATCGTGCCCGTCCCTGTCACGTCGGAGAATGTACGTCTCGCCCGGTGGTGGCGCTGGCCGGGAACGGCACTGCTTCTGGCCGGGGAGTACAACAAGTACCTGGCGGCGCGTGCGCGGCTGTTGCTCACGCGTCCGCGCGAGCAGAACTGAACACAGATGCGCGCGGCACTCTTCACGGTCCTGTTCTACCTGTGGACCACCCTCGCAGGCATCTTCGTGCTGCCGCTGCTGCTGGGCCCACCGCGCCCTATCCTCGCCTACAGCCGCATGTGGATCCGAGTCTCCCTGTGGATGCTGCGTGTCTGCGTGGGGCTGCGCCATCGCGTCGAGGGGGCGGAGCACATTCCGCAAGGACCCGTGCTGTTCGCGATAAAGCACCAGTCGGCCTGGGATACGCTCGCCATCAACCTGATCGTGCGCGATGCCGCAATCGTGCTGAAACGGGAGCTCACCTGGATACCGCTGTTCGGCTGGTGCCTCGTGCGCGCACGCCAGATCGCCATCGACCGGAGCGGCGGCATGGCCGCGCTGCGCGGCATGGTTAGTGCGGCGCGCGACGCCCTGGACGACGGTCGGCCGATCGTCATATTTCCCGAGGGGACCCGGGTCGCACCGGGAGAGCGGCGGCCCTATCACGCGGGTGTCGCCGCGCTTTATGGTGCGCTCAAGGTGCCGGTGGTGCCGGTCGCGCTGAACTCGGGGCATTTCTGGCCCCGGCGTTCGTTCAAACTGAAGCCCGGAACCATCACGATCACGTTCCTGCCCCCCATCCCGGCGAACCTCACGCGGCGCGACTTCCTCGAATCCGTGGAGTCCTCCATTGAAACGGAGAGCGATCGGCTGGCGCGCGACGCCAACGCGCGCGTGTCCAGCGGGTGCTGAAACACGGCCGCCCCGCTGCCGGCACCCCGCCTGTGGATAACATTGTGGAACACTTAACGGTGGCCGACGCGCCAAGCGAACTGACAATAGGCGATGAATAAAAACGGACCGCCGCGAGAACCCGCGTGCAGTGTTTCGTCTATATTCCGACAGTATTTCAGTTACTTTTCAGACCTGCCGCAATAGCAGGCTCACTTTCCATTTCGGGCAATCCGGAATGTTGGCGGAAAGTGCCGATTTTCGCTTCGGAAATGAATCATTCGGACCGCCGGCAAGGTTCCCGACGCCGTATTCCGCGCAAAACGCCTGCGAACGAACCGATTGTGGATAAAAATTCGGTGCTCGGGACCGCGGCTCCGGAAGAGCTTGGGAAGTCTCGGTTTTTTGCGCGGCCGGGCGGTTCAGGCCGTTTCGCCCCGGGCGACACGCGCCTGAAGCCGCCGCAGCGGCTTGTCCGATATTCCGAGCTCGTCGAGATGCTCGACGGTGTTACGCAGATACTCCGTGTTCGGACCGCTGCGGCCGTGCCCCTGAAGAATGAGGCGCAGTGTCTCATCCTCCGACAGGCGGCCGGCATACTGAACATGGTTGTGCGCGGCGGTGTAGGTGTGGGCGCGAACCGTCCGGTCGCCGACCCGCGCGGTCACCCAGCGCGGCATGTAGACCCGGGTCACCATCTCCCGACGGATGAGATACTCGACCGCCGACGAAGCTTGATCGGCGGCGACCCGATAGGCAACGCCGTTGCAGCTGCCCCCGTTGTCGAGCCCGAGGACCAGTCCGGGACGCTCGCGTGTACCGCGATAGACATGGGAATAGACACAGAAGGACCGATGGAAGCCGCGAACCAGGGCCGGCTTCCGCTCGACAAACGGGAAATCCGGCCGCCACATGAGCGAGCCATAACCGAAGATCCAGATATCCTCACCCGGCGGATGTGTTTCCATCACCGCGCGAAGCGTCCAGCCGAGCTCTTCCTCGGTCAGCTCATACTGGTCCGTGAGATGGCTGAGATCAGGCTGTTCCTTCAGCATCGGCATCCTGCGGTCACCGGGTAGCGGGTTCGACCTGTGCGCACGCCTCGACGCGGTCACGGGTCCGAGACTAGGTTGGTCGGCGAGTTACTTAGGCAACTGTCCGCATATGATCCAGCGAAAGTATCTGTATCCCGTCGCCTTACTGTTGCTGCTCGTCGGCATCTGGACGATCGGGTGGTTCTGGCTCGCGCGCGTGATCGCGAACGGTCTCGACGAATATGCCGCGCGGCAGACCGGGACACCGTTGACAGTGGCGTGGACCGCGATCGAGTTCGACGGTTATCCGACACGGCTCTACACGCACCTCGCCGAACCGCGCGCAACCTGGTCGGGGCCGGACGGCGAGATCGCGTGGTCGGGGCCGGAGACACGGCTCAAGTTCTTTACCGACTTCGGACGCACGGTTTCTTTCCGGGCCCCGGGCACACACAGCTTCCAGCTGTCGGGGGAACTTGCCGGCGGTGCGGACCGGTCGGCGACCGTGACCGGCGAACGGCTCGACGGACGGTTGAACTTCGATGGCGCAGGTCAGATTTCTGCGCTCCGGGGCAACGCAGGCAACCTCCGGATCAGCCTCGACGGACAGCCCCTGACCACGTTTGACGACGCCGCGTTCGACTGGTCCCGGGTCAGCGGCGGCACGGACCCGGACGCCATTCATCCGGAATCCGGCGGACAAACGCTGACATTTTCCCTGTCGGGCGTTTCCCTCCAATCCGCCAGACTGGATCCGAATCTCGCAGAGGCCCTGGGCCGGAAACTGGACAGGCTCGCCGGCCGCCTGTCGCAACGCGGCGCGCTCGCCCTCGAAAACCCGACACCCACGGAACTCGGACGCTGGCGCGACGCCGGCGGCACACTCGAACTTTCCGATTTCACGCTGGACTGGGGACCGTTGCGCATCGCCGGTGCCGGCACGCTCGCCCTCGACGACGCCCTGCAACCGGTCGGCTCCTTCACCGCGGAAATCGTCGGGCTCGACCGCCTGCTCGATCTGCTGGAGCGCGCAGGACAGATCGGGCCACAGCAGGCCGCGATCGCGCGGATCGCGCTGGCCGTTCTCACCCGTGCGCCGGCGGACGGCGGCCCTGCACAGGCCCGCGTTCCGGTCACGGTCCAGGATCGCCGACTTTCCATCGGGCCGGTCACGCTGCTGCGCCTGCCCCTCGTTACCTGGAACTAACCCGGGACTAGGCGTCGTCGCCGCCGTCCCCGTTTTCGGTGTACTGGAAGCGGCCCGCCTGTCGCGCCTCGATGACGCCCCGGCGGATATCGCGGGTGCGCGAGAAGAGATCGAACAGCGCGTCTCCATCATCGTGGCGGATCGCCCGTTGCAGCGCCGTCAGATCCTCGTTGAAGCGCCCGAGCATCTCCAGCACCGCGTCCTTGTTGAGCAGGAACACATCGCGCCACATGACCGGGTCGGACGCGGCGATGCGCGTGAAGTCACGGAACCCGCCCGCTGAGTACTTGATGACCTCGCGGGTCGTGACGACCTCGTCGTCCTCCGACTTGGCCTTGAGTTCGTTCTCGAGGTCCGAGGCAGTTGCCACGATCGTGTAGGCAATGAGATGCGGCAAATGACTGGTGATCGCGAGGACCCGGTCGTGATGCTCCGCGTCCATGATCTCGACATGAGCCCCCATGCCCCGCCACAGCGCCTCGAGCCGCGCCACGGCGGCGGCATCTGCGTCCGCGGGCGGCGTCAGGATGGAGAACCGGTCCTGGAAAAGCTCCGCGAAACCCGCCTCGGGCCCGGAATGCTCGGTGCCGGCCACCGGGTGGCCCGGCACGAGGTGCACGCCTTCGGGCAAGTGCGGGCGCATCGCCGCCAAGACCGAGCCCTTCACCGAGCCCACGTCGGTGACGATGGCACCGGTTGCCAGGTGCGGGGCCATCGCCGCCGCAACCGCGCCGCACGCGCCGACCGGGGTCGCGACGATGACCAGGTCCGCCGCATCCACGGCATCACCGATCTCCGCGTGCACGCTGTCCGCGATCGCGAGGTCGTCGACGCGCTTGCGCACATCCGCATCGGCATCATGGCACGTGACATGTGCGGCCAGCCCATTCGCGCGGATCGCCAGGGCGAGCGACGATCCGATCAGGCCGACGCCGATGATCGCGACGCGCTTGAATATCGGTTGCTCGCTCATGCGTCCTCGACAAACGTCCGCAGGGCATCGACGACGTCCTGCATTTCCTCGCGCTGCCCGATCGACATGCGCACCCATTCCGGCAGGCCGTAGCCAGCCACCCGGCGGGTCACGATGCCGCGTTCGAACAGGAAGCGGTACGCCGCCTCCGCGGTCTCCGGATCGTCGAGCCGGACGATGACGAAGTTGCCCACGGACGGGTTCACGATCAGGCCCAGCTTCTCGACCTCGGCCGTGAACCAGGGCAGAAGCTCGGCGTTCAGGTCGCGCGACCGCTCCGTGTGTTCGGTGTCTGCGAGCGCGGCGATGCCCGCAGCGATCGCCGGGGTCGAGACGTTGAACGGCGGTCGAACGCGATCGAGAATATCTATGATCTCGGCCGGCCCGTAGGCCCAGCCGATGCGAAGGCTCGCCAGCGCATAGATTTTCGAGAACGTCCGCGTCATGACCACGTTCGACGCCTCGCGCACGAGCGTCATGCCGGGGTCGTAGTCCGGGGCCGTCACATACTCGGCATAGGCCGCGTCCAGCACCAGGAGCACGTCCTCGGGCAGCCCGGCATGAAGCCGGCGCAATTCGTCGATGCCGAGATAGGTCCCGGTCGGATTGTTCGGATTGGCGAGAAAGACGATGCGGGTGCGGTCGTTGACGCATCCAAGGATCGCGTCCACATCCGCCGTCAGTTTGGCCTCCGCAGCCGCGACCGGGGTCGCCCCGACACCGCGCGTGGCGATCGGATACATCGTGAATCCGTGCTCGCTGTAGACCGTCTCGTCACCCGGCCCCGCATAGGCCAGCGCGATCAGGTCTATGAGCTGATCCGACCCGCATCCACAGATGATCCGGTCGACCTCGAGGCCGTGGTGATCGGCCAGCGCCTGGCGCAGGCTCCGCGCATCGATCTCGGGGTAGCGATGCATCTCCTCGCTGGATGCCGAATAGGCTTCCATCGCGCGCCAGGACGGTCCGAACGCGCTCTCGTTCGAGCTGATGATGATGCGGTCTGCACCGCCCGACCCGACTTCGCTGCCGGCGTAGGGCGTGATCGCGAGCACGCCTTCCTTCGCTTTTGGGGGCGCCATCTATTCGTCTCCCGCCGTATCCGGCCCCGAGGCGGGCCGTGCAAACGCACCGAGCAGGCGCGTGCTCGAGGCCTCCAGCGCCGCCGCTACATTTCGGATACGTGAATCCTCTGCGCCCATGAAGCCCTCGACCTCGACGATATGAAGCATCCGGTCGCGCTCGTGCGCGTCCTCGGTGACAGCCTGCGACACGAGCGTGAGGCCCTCTGCCGCACAGGCGTCTCCCACGCGCGCACGGCTGACTGGCGTCGCACAGGAAAACATGAGCATGCTGCGGTCCTCCCCGGACTCCTCGGGTGCCCCGCGAGCGACGACAAGTGCGCCCACCGACGCGCCCGCGCCCTCCGGTGCGAACCATGGCAGCCGGGCCACGGCGTGGAGGTCCGACTTATCGCGGATATCGGCCCACCAGCCGGGCGAATCGGAATCCTGCGGCAACGGCAAGAGGCCGACGGAAACCTCCCCGCGTTCCACCGCGGAGATCACCTGGGATGCTTTGTCAAAACGCACGACCGGCGTATCCAGGCCGAAATGCTCTCCGGCCAGCCGCAATCCGGTGCCATGTCCCTCGATCGGGCCGCAACCGACCGTAATCAGGCCCTGCATGCGGATCGAAGCGGCAATGATCTCGCGCCAGATGCGAAGTACGGAACGCGCGGGAAGCGCCCCGCGATGGCGGGCGAAGAGCCGGCGCAGAAGCTGGGCTTCACGCGCCGGACGAAACGTGACCTGCCCGTCCGCCGCCTTCGCGCGCCCGATTTCGGCCACCACGTCACCACGCCGCATCAGCAGATCATGCAGCTGGTCGTCGATGGAATCGATCTCGCGGCGCAGCACCGCCAAGTCTTCTGGCGCGGGCCTCATTATCTCGCTCGTCCGGGAAAAAGAGGCCAAGTTTGTATCGCTACCCCAAGGCTTTGGCAAAGAAAACGTTGACACTCGTCCTTGGCCCCACCTAGCAATGCCGGCGTCGCGGACGGGTTTGTCCGCGGCGCAGGCTTCGAACCATGCCCGGACGATGACGGACCACGAACCAGACGGTACGCAGGATCGCGGCGCGGCGATCGCCGTTGCACCGACGGCCACGGACCTGCCGGGACACCAGATTGTCCTCGGCGCGGACGAACCGCTGCGCCTGGCATCCGGTCAGATGCTGGGGCCGTTCACGGTCGCCTATCAGACCTACGGCCAGCTGAACGAGGATAAGTCGAACGCGATCCTCGTCTGTCATGCGCTGACGGGCGACCAGTATGTCGCGGAGACCCATCCGATCACCGGCAAGGATGGTTGGTGGGGCCGCGTGGTAGGACCCGGCCTGACCATCGATACGGACCGGTATTTTGTCATCTGCATCAACGTGCTGGGCGGCTGCATGGGCACGGCAGGCCCCAAGGACATCAACCCGGCGACCGGCGCGCCGTTCGGGCTCGATTTTCCGGTCATCACGATCACGGACATGGTCGCGGCCCAGAAGCTCGTCATCGAGAGCCTCGGCATCCGCAAGCTCTTCGCCGTGATCGGCGGCTCCATGGGTGCGATGCAGACGCTGGAGTGGGCCTCGCGTTATCCCGAGATGGTGTACTGCGCCATCCCCATTGCCGGGGCCGCGCGCCATTCGGCCCAGAACATCGCGTTCCACGAGGTCGGGCGCCAGGCGATCATGGCGGACCCGAACTGGTGCGCCGGCGCGTATTACGGCCAGAATGTCGATCCGGAACGCGGGCTCGCGGTTGCGCGGATGGCCGCCCACATCACGTATCTCTCTGACTCTGCATTGCATCGGAAGTTTGGCCGAAACCTGCAGGACCGGGTCGAGATCACCTTCGGCTTCGACGCCGACTTCCAGATCGAGAGCTACCTGCGCCACCAGGGGCGCTCGTTCGTCGAGCGCTTCGACGCCAACTCCTATCTCTACATCACCCGCGCGATGGATTATTTCGACCTGGCGGCGGAACATGAGGGATCCCTGCCGGCAGCGTTCGAAGCCTCGCCGGTACGCTTCTGCCTGATCAGCTTCACCTCCGACTGGCTCTTCCCCACATCGGAATCCCGGCAGATCGTCCACGCGCTCAATGCCGTCGCGGCCGCCGTCAGCTTCGTCGAAATCGAGACAGATTCGGGCCATGATGCGTTTCTGCTCGAGGAACCGGAGTTCTTCCGCATTCTTTCCGGCTTTTTGCATGGCGCTGCGGACCAGCGTGCCCAGGACCGGGCCAAGAGCGCGGCATGAACAGGCAGGAAACGACCCGTGCGGCGCGCATTCGCGTCGATCAGCAACTCATCGCAGACATGGTCACGCCGGGCAGTCGGCTGCTGGATGTCGGCTGCGGTGACGGTGTCCTGCTCGACCTGCTCGTACGCGAGCGGCAGGTCGACGGACGAGGCATCGAGCTGAGCCAGGAGGGCGTGAACACATGCGTGTCGCGCGGCCTCGCCGTGGTCCAGGGCGACGCGGAAACCGATCTTCAGAACTATCCCGACGATGCATTCGATTTCGCGCTGCTGTCACAGACACTGCCCGCGATCTTCGACGTCAAGGGCGTCTTGCGCGAACTCCTGCGTATCGGGCGCTGCGCGGTGGTCAGTTTTCCGAACTTCGGCTACTGGCGCGTCCGGACCGACCTGTTGTTCCGCGGGCGCAGCCCGATGTCGGAGAACCTGCCCAACGCCTGGTACGAATCGCCGAACATCCGGTTCTTCACGCTCACCGACTTCATGGACCTGCTTGCGGAGCTCGGGCTCAATGCCGAGCAGATCATCACGATCGACCGGCGGGGCCGGGCGCGTTCGCGCGAGGATATCGGCCACTGGACGAACCTGCTGACCGAACAGGCGATTTTCCTGATCGGCCGGAACTAGCCGGCAACCCGTCAGGCGCCATCGCCGCGCCGCTCGCGGGCAACGGCAGATAGGCGCGCCGCCGTACCTTCTCGCCGGCCAGCGCGCCGCCATAGATCTGCTTCGTGGCCTCGACGATCGTCACCCCGCCAACCGGCCGCAGCCAGCGCCCGCCAACCCGCTCCCAGGCGGGCGCTGCGGAGAGCCAGAACCGTCGGCGCGATGGCGGGAAGAACAGGGCGCGCGCGTCGCGTACCGGCGTGAACATGGAGCGTCGCAGCGTCTTGTTGAGCTGCTCGGTCGAATAGGGGTGCCCGTGCCCGAACGGGGTGTGATCGGTGCGCGCCCATATCGATCGCCGGTTCGGCACCGCGACCATCAGCCGACCGCCGTCCGCCAGCACCCGCCACATCTCGCGCAACATCAGATGGGCGTTCTCGCTGTACTCGAGGCCATGGACAAGCAAGACGCGGTCGACGGACAGGTCCGGCAACGGAATCTCGTCCTCATGAGCGACGAGGGTACGGTTGTGCGTATCGGACGCCCGCTCCGGCCAGGCCAGCACCCCCATGCGGGTCGGCATCACCGCGGCGACATGGGCGGCCTCGTCGACGAACGGGGCGAGGTAGGGCGTCGCATATCCGAACCCCAGGACCCGCTGGCCGTGCAGGGTCGGCCAGACCGCGCGAATTTGGCGCCGGATCATCCGACGGGCCACAGATCCAAGGCTGGACGCATAGAAATCGCGCAAATCGACGACATCGAGAACCATAGCGCGACGTTACCACACGGCACTTTCCCCGCAGGGCATCAGCGCTGCGTCGAACGCAATTCTGTCGTGCGACGCGGCTGTGTATGGTGCATGGCGAACACTGAATCCGGTCACGTCCCAGGCACAGGGGCGACGTGCAAGCGAGGACATCATGCAGCTGATCTATTCCGACGCCTCTCCCTATGCGCGCAAGGCGCGCGTCGCGGCGATCGAATGCGGCGCCGACTCCCGGCTCGAATTCGAGGCCATCCTGCCCTGGGAAGACCCGGCGGGGTATCGTGCCATCAATCCCGTCGGAAAGGTGCCCGCGCTTATCCGCGACGATGGACCACCCCTCTACCAGTCGAACCTCGTGTGCGAGTATCTCGACACGCAAGGCACGACCCGGATTCATCCCGATCCCGGCCCCGCTCGGTGGACCGCGCTGCGGCAGATCGCGGCAGCCGACGGCATCCTCGATGCATCGGTTGCCGAGCGCATGGAGATGATGTTCCACGAGGATGCCGCCTCGGAGAAATTCATCACGCGCCAGGAGCTCTCCGTCGAAATGGCTCTGGACCAGCTCCAGGCCGAAGCCGGTGACCTCGAGGGTCCGGTTACGATCGGGCAGGTCGCCGTTGCCTGCGCGCTCGGTTACCGGGACTTCCGGTTCGCGGATTCCGACTGGCGCAGCGCGCGGCCGGAACTCGCGGCCTGGTTCGAGACTTTTTCCGCGCGCCCATCGATGACAACCACCGCTCCGAGCGCCTGAGTCGCCGGGCGGCATCTGACAGAAGGTCGTCTAGTAGAAGAAGGACGTCAGCAGCGCGTAGATGCCGAAACCGGCCAGGACGAGTGCGACAATCCGATCCATCCAGACCTGGTAAGACCCGTCAACGAACGGCCGAAACAGGCTCGCGGTCGACGAGAGCGCGATCCACCACAGCGCCGAGCCGGCGAACACGCCCAGGACCAGGATCGACGCGTTCCCGATGGAACGCCCGGCCTCGGTGAAGCCGAGGGTTGCAAGCAGCCCCGCAAAGGCAATGAAGGTGATCGGGTTGGTGATCGCTAGCATGAAGGTCGAGATAAAATCATTGACCAGGCTGTGAGTTTCGATGCGCCGGCGGATTTTCTCGTCCCGCTCGCTCGAGACCGGCCGATGGCGCACCATCGATACAACGGTGCGCAACGCTAGCAACAGCAACACGATACCGCCGACCAGGCGCAGCGCGCCTTGGTGTCCGGTGATCCAGTCTTCGACCGCCGAAATCCCGAATGCAGCGACAGCACCGTACAACGCATCGCCGAACGCGGCACCCAGGCCAGATATCAGGCCGTGCATGCGTCCCTGGGACAACGTGCGTTGCACACACAGCACACCGACGGGACCGACAGGCAACGCCAGGAAGAACCCGAACACGATGCCTTGAATCAGAATGTAGTCGGTGACGGCCAAAATACTGCGTTCCTGTTCTCAGACCGGCTCGCCAGAAAGCGCGCGATCATCGCGCCGTTGTAACAGATTCACGTCCCGGTCAAAAACTAGTGTCCGTCAGCCGACCATTCGGGCAGCAAACTGTTGCTCGGGAGCCACGATCACGTCGCCCGCAGCGACCAGTACAAGCTCGGCATCGCCGCGTCGGTGCGTCTCGGCCAAAAGCGCGAAGACCCTCGCGACGCTCTCCTCGAGTGCGCGCGACATCTCGCCGTGACGCACAAACGCCGCCGCGAACAGGCCGCACATCAGGTCACCGGCGCCATGGGGTTCGACGAGAAAATCCAGCCGAGGCGTTTCCACCTCCCACGCAGATGCAGCGCTGACCGCCATCACCGAAACATTGCTGGGCCCGACATCCCCGTGGGCTGCGCTCGTCACCAGGCAGCATGCACCCGGAGGCATGCGCGCCAGAAGGTCACGGGCGGCGGCGGTGATCGCGCTGGCGCCGCCGTGGGTCAACGCGTTCGTCGCGAGCCCGCAAAGCACCTCGAGCTCGAACAGGTTTGGGGTTATGATATCTGCCACGGGAAGCATGCGCGAACCGATGATCTCCGGAATTCCGCGGTCCACGTAGATACCCTGCTCCCGGTCTCCGATGATCGGATCGCAGCAGTAAACGACGTTCGGATTGGCCGCGCGAACCCGCAACACCGCGTCCGCGACCACGGATGCTACGTCGCCGCTCCCGAGATAACCAGTCACAACCAGATCGCAGTGCCCGAACGCTTTCCGCCGCGCCAATCCATTGAGCAGGCCGTCGACCAGTTCCGGCGCGAGCACCTGCCCCCCGATATCGGGATAGCCCGCATGGTTTGACAGCAACGCCGTCGGCACCGACCACACATCGTGCCCCAGGCGCTGGAGAGGAAAACCGAGCGCCGAGTTTCCGACATGGCCAAACACGACCTGGGACTGGATCGAGAGAATCTGCATCGCTGAATGTCGGTTTTGCGCCTGACGGCGCGCGGGCACAAGAATTCGTTTGACCGACGCGAAACAGCGTTGATACCCGTCGAACATTGATCTGCCTGGATGCGGGGCCCGGTAACAGATGCCTGACAAAAGACCCG
>JAYPRP010000003.1:84139-85564 GCA_038132575.1 Rhodospirillaceae bacterium | reverse complement strand
CGGGACCGGTCAGATACCGACGGCGTTGCGATAGACCTCGAGCAGGTGCTCCTGCTCCTGGCGCTCGGCGGGCTCGAGCTTCCGGAGCCGGATGAGCTGGCGCATGGTCTTGGCATCGAAGCCCGCAGACTTGGCTTCGGAATAGACCTCGCGAATGTCCGCGTTGAGGTTCGCGCGGTCTTCCTCCAGCCGCTCGACCCGCTCGATGAAGCTGCGCAGGCGCTCGGCCGCGATTCCCCCGGTATCGGACATCAGTTTCTCTCCAGACAGGATTCCCGCCGCGCGGATCGGCGGCGCCACGGCGTTTAGCCCAATCGCCTGTGGAAAGGCAAAGCCCGCGTATTCAGCCCAGTCGCTTCTCGAACCAGAGATGGGCGTAGGGGTTGTCGTTATACCGTGCGATCTCCCCGTAACCGCAGCGCCGGTAGAGCGCATGGGCGGCTTCGAGACTGCGGTGAGAATCGAGCCGAACCAGCGTCTGGCCCAGCATTCGGGTGCGATCCTCGAGCGCGAGGAGGATGCGATACCCGACACCCCGTCCGCGCAGTGCATCATCGACCCACATGCGCTTGATCTCGGCGAACGCGGGACCATCCGCGGGGCGACGGACCACCACCCCGCCGCAACCCGCGGCCCGGTCCGCCAGTCGTGCGATCACGAACGCGCCCGCCGGGGGCGCCATGTCACGGTCGCCGTCGGCACCGCCCGCCCCGCCAGGACCGGCGTCGAACCCGCCTTCGAAGCGGGCCTCGAGTTCCTCGAAGTAGCGATCCCGGCACCAGATTGCGTCCGGTTCGGTGGGCGCCGTATCCGCGATGACGAGGCCGTCGCCGGTGGTGTCCGGCTTCACGTCCGTCAGTGGCCCGCCTTTTCCTTCATCTTCGCGAGTTGCTCGGGCGTCGCCTCGGTCTGGTACTTGTCCTTCCACTCGGCGTAGGGCATGCCGTAGATCAGCTCGCGGGCATCCTCGTAGTCGAGCTCGACCCCCTTCTCGTCGGCGGCGGCCTTGTACCATTTGGACAGGCAGTTGCGGCAGAAGTCGGCGAGGTTCATCAGGTCGATGTTCTGGACGTCGGTGTTGTCGCGCAGATGCTGCACCAGGGTGCGGAACGCGGCGGCTTCCAGTTCGGTCTTGGTCTGGGTGTCGAGGTCGGCCATGGTCGTCTCCCGTTCGTTCGTTGCCGATCAATATAGGCGCGCAGACCCGGCGCGCAATGGCCCGGGCTACAGGCCGGCGCGGGTCTCGGCGATCAGCCAGTCCACCACCATGCGCAGGGCCTCCATATGCTCCGCACCGCCCGCCACGGCGTCCTGATAGACGGCGCGCTGCCGATGGGCGCTGGTGCCACGTTCGCGGATCGTGCGGGCATGCTCGATCTCCGCCCGGCAGCCGAGCGCGTCGGCGTCGGGCCCCACAAGCGCGAT
>JAYPRP010000003.1:60272-84073 GCA_038132575.1 Rhodospirillaceae bacterium | reverse complement strand
GAGGCTACTTCGATTCCCCCATCACGCCAACACAACGCGGCGCGAGGAAAGGCTAGCCGAGTGCGGCGCAAGCCCGCTGGATGCGGGTGCAGGCTTCCTCGAGCAGGTCGGTCGCGGTCGCGTAGGAGATGCGGAAATGGGGCGACAGGCCGAACGCCTCGCCATGCACCACCGCCACCCCCTCGGACTCGAGCAGGTAGCGCGCCACATCCTCGTCGGAGTTCAGCACAACCCCGTCCGGCGTCTTCTTGCCGAGCATCCCCGCGGCCGACGGGTACACGTAGAACGCGCCCTCCGGTGTCGCGCACTCAATCCCGTTCGCCTGGTTGAGCATCGAGACGACCAGGTCCCGACGCTCCTTGAAAACCTCGTTATGCTCCGCGATGAAGTCCTGCGGCCCGCGCAGCGCCTCGACCGCCGCCCACTGGGAGATGGTCGAGGTCGACGTCGTCGACTGGGACGCGATCATGTTCATCGCCTTGATGAGGTCCGGCGCGCCTGCCGCGTAGCCGACCCGCCAGCCGGTCATGCAGTAGGCCTTGGACATGCCGTTCAGGGTGAGCGTCCGGTCGTAGAGCTCGGGCACCACCTCGGCGATGGTCGTGAAGACGAAGTCGTCATAGACGATCTTCTCGTACATATCGTCGGGCATGATCCACACATGCGGGTGGCGCAGCAGCACCTCGCCCAGCGCCTTCAGCTCGTCTGCCGTGTAGGCCGCGCCCGACGGGTTGCAGGGCGAGTTCATCATCAGCCACTTGGTCTTCGGCGTGATTGCCGCCTCGAGCGCCTCGGGCGTGATCTTGAAGCCCGTTTCCTGGGTGGTGTTCACGACCACCGGCACGCCACCGCACAGGAGCGTGATGTCGGTATAGGACACCCAGTAGGGCGCGGCCACGATCACCTCGTCGCCCTCGTTCAGGGTCGCGAACAGGGCATTGTAGATGGTCTGCTTGCCGCCGCAGCCCACATGGATCTGAGCCGGCGTGTAGTCGAGGTTGTTGTCGGTCTTGAGCTTGTCGCAGATCGCCTCGCGCAGCTCCGGAATCCCGGCCGGCGCGACATACTTGGTCTTGCCCTCGGCCATGGCCCGGGCCGCCGCGTCCTTGATGTTCTGCGGCGTGTCGAAATCGGGCTCGCCCGCCGCGAGACCTATCACGTCGCGCCCCTGGGCCTTGAGCTCCTGGGACAGGGTGTTGATCGCGATCGTCGGCGAGGGCTTGATGCTGCTCAAACGTTCGGCAAGGAGGGCCATCGGATTGGGTCCGTCTCGGGGTTGTATGACGGAATACGTCTAATCCCCGCCCCGACTCCGCGCAAGCCGATCCGCGCGAAAGTCATCCCCAGAACGCAGTTCGGCGCGGGACGAGCCCGCGCCGAAGCGGCATACCGGCCACCATGGGGGTAGCGGTGGGTTCCGGGAGGTTACTCCGCCGCGGCCGGGAGCCGATCGATCTTCCGCTGCTTGCCGCTTTCCCAGGTCAGCCAGCCGGCAACGACGCTGAACGCAGCGGCACCGACGAGGACAATTCCGAGGACGATCATGTTTTCGATGGGCATGGCGAAACTCCTTGAATGAATTTCCGCCAATGTGCCGCCGGCGAACGGCCGCCGCATTGATCTGGATCAACTTCTCCACCGACGTCCGCGGCCCGCGCACTGGCCATCCCCCGCCCCCGCGACCTATATAAACGGCATGGCTGATCTCGCGGAAATCCAGGCCAAGTACCTGCCCATGGCGCAGGCGCTGCCCGAGCGGCAGTTCCTGGACGACCATCCTGCGGGCACCGGGCCGGCCGGCTTCGAGCTGGTCTCGGACTACACGCCGTCCGGCGACCAGCCCCGGGCGATCGCCGACCTCGTGGACGGGCTCGAGCGCGAGGAGATGGACCAGGTGCTGCTGGGCGTCACCGGCTCGGGCAAGACCTTCACCATGGCCCATGTCATCGCCCAGACCGACCGGCCGGCGCTGATCCTGGCACCCAACAAGACGCTGGCCGCCCAGCTTTTCGCGGAGATGCGGAGCTTCTTCCCGAACAACGCGGTCGAGTATTTCGTCTCCTACTACGACTACTATCAGCCCGAGGCCTACGTCGCCCGCTCGGACACCTATATCGAGAAGGAATCCTCGATCAACGAGCAGATCGACCGGATGCGCCACGCCGCCACCCGCGCGCTGTTCGAACGCCGCGACGTGGTGATCGTCGCCTCGGTCTCGTGCATCTACGGTATCGGCGACGCCGAGTCCTATCTGAAGATGACCAAGCCCTACCAGGTGGGCGACCGGGTGGACCGTACCCAAATCCTGCGTGACCTGACGGAGCTGCAGTACCGGCGGAACGATTCCGCCTTCTTTCGGGGCACGCTGCGTTCACGCGGCGACACGGTCGAGATCTTCCCCGCCCATCTCGAGGACCGGGCCTGGCGGCTCTCGCTGTTCGGCGACGAGATCGAGGCAATCCGGGAGTTCGACCCGCTGACCGGGACGACCACGGGCGAGCTGGAGAAGGTGAAGGTCTTCGCCAACTCCCACTACATCACACCGAAGCCGACGCTGGCCCAGGCCGGGAAGACCATCAAGGACGAGCTCCAGGCGCGTCTGAAGCAGCTCACCGACGAGGGCAAGCTGCTGGAGGCACAGCGGCTCGAACAGCGCACGACCTTCGATCTCGAGATGATCGCCGCGACCGGCTCCTGCGCCGGGATCGAGAACTATTCCCGCCACCTGACGGGCCGCAAGCCGGGCGAGCCGCCGCCGACCCTGTTCGAGTATCTGCCGACCGACGCGCTGCTGTTCGTGGACGAGTCCCACATCACCGTGCCCCAGCTCGGCGGCATGTTCCGGGGCGACCTGTCGCGCAAGGGGAACCTGGCCGAGTACGGCTTCCGCCTGCCCTCCTGCGTCGACAACCGGCCGCTCAAGTTCGAGGAATGGTTCGAGCTGCGGCCGCAGACGATCTACGTCTCCGCCACCCCCGGCGACTGGGAGATGGAGCAGACCGGCGGCGTGTTCGCCGAGCAGGTGGTGCGGCCCACCGGCCTGACCGACCCGACCTGCATCATCCGCCCGGTCGAGACCCAGGTGGACGACCTGATCGCCGAGTGCCAGGAGGTGACGGCGAAAGGTTACCGGGTGCTGGTGACAACCCTGACCAAGCGCATGGCCGAGGACCTGACCGAGTACATGCACGAACAGGGGCTGCGGGTGCGCTACATGCATTCCGATGTCGAGACGCTCGAGCGCATCGAGATTCTCCGCGACCTGCGGCTCGGCGCCTTCGACATCCTGGTGGGCATCAATCTGCTGCGCGAGGGTCTCGACATCCCCGAATGCGCCCTCGTCGCCATCCTCGACGCCGACAAGGAGGGCTACCTGCGCTCCAAGACCTCGCTGGTGCAGACCATCGGCCGCGCGGCGCGCAACGTGGACGGCCGGGTGATCCTCTATGCCGACGAGATGACCGACAGCCTGAAGGCGGCGCTCGACGAGACCGCCCGGCGGCGTGCGAAGCAGGAGGCCTACAACGAGGCCAACGGCATCACGCCGGAATCGATCCGCACCAACATCTCCGACATCCTGACCAGCGTGTTCGAGCGCGACCGGGTGACCGTCGAAATCGAGGATGACGAGACCGAGCATCTCGTCGGCAAGGACCTGCAGACCCATCTCACCGAGCTCGAGCAGCGCATGCAGGCCGCGGCGGCGGACCTGGAGTTCGAGGAGGCCGCGCGGCTGCGCGACGAGATTAAGCGGCTCGAGGCCCAGGAGCTGGCGGCCATGGGCGAGGACCTGGACGGCTCGCCCTGGCGCGACGCGGAAGACGGCAGCGAGAGCGCCGGCACGATCCTGGCGGCCCAGCGCGCCGAGCGCACCAGGACGAACCTCACCAAACGGGGCTCATCCTCGAGCAAGGGCCGGCGCAAGCGCCGCGCGCGGCGGGGGCCGTAGAACCTAGTCTCCGGTCGGGATCGCCCCGATCTGGCGCAGCAGCGCCAGCCGGTCGCCGAGCACCCAGACCTTCGTGATCCGGCCTCCGGCCATGGTGAACATGGCCACCCCGGCATATTCGATGCGGTTGCCCGTGGCGGCATGCTCGAACAGCGGGCCGTCATGGGTGCCGGTGTATGTCAGGCGCGCGACCGCGCGGTCGTCGGTGGCGACGAGGTCATCGATCCGGTTGTGGAAGTCGGAGAAGGCGTCGCGAATCGTCTGCATGTAGCCCGCGAACCCGTCATGGCCGGTCACGTGCAGGCCGATGGACCCGCGGAAATCGATCGCGGGATCGAGGATCGAACGCATGGTCGCGTCTTCCCAGGTGTTCCACATCACGTTGAAGAAGGTCTCGACGAGGCGCCGGTTTTCGTCGGCAGACATGCCGGCTACTTCTTGCCGAACAGGCCGGAGATCCAGCTTCGGGCGTCGAGCCGCTCCATGTACTTCTGGTGATAGTCCTCGGCCTCCCAGAACGTCGGCGCCGGCTCGATCGTTGTGACGATCGGCGCGGGAAACTTGCCCGACGCCTCCTTCTCCGCCTTGGACTCCCGCGCAACCCGGGCCTGGTATTCGTCATGGGTGAAGATGGCCGACCGGTACTGGGTCCCGACGTCGTGGCCCTGGCGGTTGAGCTGGGTCGGGTCGTGGATTTGCCAGAAGATGTCGAGCAGGGTCTCGTAGGTGACGACCGTCGGGTCGAACTCCATGTGCACCACCTCGGCATGGCCGGTGTTGGTGTGGCACACCTCCTCGTAGGTCGGGTTCTTCTTGGTGCCGCCGGTGTAGCCGACCCAGGTCCCGAGGACGCCCTCGACCTGGTCGAAGATCTGCTGCGGTTGCCAGAAGCAGCCGGCGCCGAAGGTCGCGAGCGCGACGTGTCTGGGACTCATGGCGACGCTCCCGCCTGGCCTAGGCGCCGGTCGTCGGCGATTCGGCGAGCACGGCCACCCGGCCGCCGCTCATCAGCTCGACACCCGCGCCCTTGAGCGCCGCATAAGCCGCCCGGTTCACCTCGAAACGCGACCGGAAATAGCGCGAGCTGGGCACCCAGTAGCGCAGGCCGAGGATGATCGCGCCATAGCTGAAGTCGTGGATGCTGACCTGGGGATCGCCACCCTCGGCCAGGTTCGGGAACCCGTCGAGCGCCGCGGAAATCGCCGCGATGGCGGCCTCGGGATCGCTGTCGGCGGCAATCACGATCTGGGACTCGACGATCCGGTGGGTGTCGGAATTCACGAGGATTTCACCGACAACCTTGCGGTTGGGGATAGTGATGCGCTCCTGGTCCTCGCCGATGAGGGTCGTTGCAGAGAGGCTCACCTCCTCGACCACGCCGCTGACGTCCTGCACCTGGATTGTGTCGCCGACGACGAAGGGCCGGGTGAGGATGATCACCAGCCCGGCGCCGTAGTTCGACACCGGTCCCTGGATGGCGAAGGACAGGCCCAGGGCCGCGGCGCCGCCGAGTGCGACCAGCGGCGCGATATCGATGCCGAAGTTGCTGAGGGCGATGATGACGACCACGCCCACCAGCAGGATCTTCACCGCGTTGCCGGCGAAGCGCGACAGGGTGATGTCGATCTCCTTGCGCTCGCACATGCCCGTGATCCGGCGGCCCACGAACGACGCGAACTTCAGCCCGATGAACAGGATCACCAGTGCGCCGATGATCTGCAGCCCGTAGGCGATCGCGAACTCGGCCGCGATCTCGATGATGGCGCTCACGTGCTGGAGCTGGGTCTCGACGGTTTCTTCCATGCTGCAATCCTCGTTCTCGGCGGCCGGTCGGGGCGCGCCAGCCCCGAACCTATCGCCAAAAAGTCGGGCTTACCATCCACAGTAACCGTCAATCCGGGGTTCCAGCGTCCGAAATCGCGACAAACTGCTTGAAACGCGCGCGATGGATCGCGATGTACGCTCCTACCGACGCTCGTCGGTGCCGCCCGACGCGAACGGGGCGCAGACCCCGGGAGGCCCAAGATCAGCTACACAGGTTTTCTACTGGCGGCCGCAGGCCTGGCGCTCCTCCTGTTCTCGGCGGACTTCATGGTCCGCGGCGCCGTGGGGCTGGCCCGGCAGATCGGCATGTCGCCGCTGATCATCGGCCTCTCCGTGATCGCGATCGGCACCTCGGCCCCCGAACTCGTCACCACCCTGACCGCGACCCTCGAAGGCGCGCCCGACCTGGCGCTCGGCAATGTCGTGGGCAGCAACCTTGCGAACATGCTTCTGATCCTCGGCGTGGCCGCGCTGCTCAAGCCCATCGCGTGCGAGCCGCGCGTGATCGCGCGCGACGGCACGATGGTGCTCGGCGCCACCGCGCTGTTCGTCGCCATCGCCTTCACCGGAATCTTCATGCTGTGGCACGGGATCATGCTGCTGGGCGGCCTCCTGACCTATCTCTATCTGACCTACCGGGCCGAGAAAAAGAGCGCGGGCGACGGGCTGCACGGCCACGAGGCCGACGACGTCTCGGGCGTGCCCGAGCGGGTCTGGGTCGGCACGGTGTTCCTCCTCGGCGGCCTCGCAGGCACGGTGCTCGGCGCGAAGCTGCTGGTCGACGGCGGCGTGACGGTGGCCGAATCCCTCGGCGTGTCGAAGGCCATCATCGGCCTGACCCTGGTCGCCATCGGCACCAGCCTGCCCGAGCTCGCCATCGTCATCGTCGCCAGCATGCGCGGGCATTCCGACGTGGCCCTGGGCAACGTGCTCGGCAGCAATATCTTCAACCTCCTGGGGATCACCGGCGCGGTCGCGCTGGTTGCCCCCCTGCCGGTGCCGGATATCCTCCTGTCCTTCGACATCTGGGTGCTGCTCGGGGTGACGGTGCTGCTGATGCCCCTGATGCTGACCAAGGGCGGCCTGAGCCGCGCCGAGGGCGGCCTGCTGCTGCTGCTCTACGTCGCCTACCTGGCCTTCCAGTTCGACAGCGTCCGCTCGATGATCGGCTGACCGGCCAGGCGCACGCGGCTTGTCGTCCGCACCGCCGCGCGGGTATTTAGCAGGTCCGATGAGCGAACAAGCCGACAGGAGCGAGGCCGACGCGGCGGGGGATCCCCTGCGCGGCGTCGATGTCATCCGCGACAGGCTCGCAACCCTGCCCCACGGGCCCGGCGTTTACCGGATGCTCAACGCGGACGGGGACGCGCTCTATGTGGGCAAGGCCCGCAGCCTGCGCCGCCGCGTCACCAACTACACCCAGGTGGCGCGTCTGCCCTACCGGCTGCAACGCATGGTGGCGGAAACGGTCGAACTCGAGGTGGTGACGACCCACACCGAGGCCGAGGCGCTCCTGCTCGAGTCCAACCTCATCAAGCGGCTCGCGCCGCGCTACAACGTGCTGCTGCGCGACGACAAGAGCTTCCCCTACATCCTCATCACCCGGCACGTGGACCGGCAGACGACCAAGACCGGCGCGGATCCCGACGCGCGCAAGGCGCGCGCGACCCTCAAGACCCGCCGCCAGAGCCGAACCGGCCCCAACCCGGCGGACTGGCCCGGGGTGACCAAATATCGCGGTGCGCGCACCCTGCCCGGCGAGTATTTCGGGCCGTTTGCCTCCGCCGGGGCCGTAAACCGGACCCTCAACGCGCTCGAGCGCGCCTTCCTGCTGCGCAGCTGCTCCGACGCGGTCTTCTCGGGCCGCTCGCGGCCCTGCCTGAAGTACCAGCTCAAGCGGTGCGCCGCGCCCTGCGTCGGTCATGTCAGCGAGGCGGACTACACGACCCTGCTCGACCAGGCCCGCGGCTTCCTGACCGGCCGCTCGCGCGAGGTGCAGGACGAGCTCGCCGCGGCGATGCAGGAGGCCTCGGAGAAGACGGAGTTCGAGGCGGCGGCACGCTTCCGCGACCGCATCCGGGCGATGACCCAGATCCAGTCGAACCAGGACATCAACATCGAGAATCTCGACCTCCGCGACGCCGACATCGTGGCGGCCGAGCAGGACGGCGGACGCACCTGCATCCAGGTCTTCTTTTTCCGGGCCGGCCGCAACTACGGCAACCGCGCCTATTACCCGCGCCACGACAAGGCGGTGCCGCTGCCCGACGTCCTCGGCGCGTTCCTCGGCCAGTTCTACGAGAACAAGCCGGCACCCCCTGCGATCCTGTTGAGCCACAAGCCGTCGGAGATCGAGCTGATCGCGGAGGCGCTCGGCGTGCGCGCGGAGCGTAAGGTCACGATCACGGTGCCCCAGCGCGGCGCCAAGCGGAAGCTTGTGGACCACGCGCGGACGAATGCGCGCGACGCGCTCGGCCGCCGGCTCGCCGAATCCGCCACCAACCGGGACCTGCTGGCAGGGGTGGCCGAACTGTTCGGGCTCGACGCGCCGCCGAACCGGATCGAGGTGTACGACAACTCCCACATCCGTGGCGCGCACGCGACGGGCGCGATGATCGTCGCCGGGCCGGACGGCTTCATGAAGTCGGCCTACCGCCGGTTCAACATCAAGGGCGCGGCGAGCGGCAAGGACGCCGATGACGGATACGCACGGGGCGACGACTACGCGATGATGCGCGAGGTGCTGACCCGGCGCTTCTCACGCGCACTCAAGGAGGACCCGGAGCGCAGCCGCGGCCAGTGGCCGGACCTGATCCTGATCGACGGCGGCAAGGGCCAACTCTCGGCGACCATGGAGGTAATGCAGGAGCTGGGCATCGAGGACGTGCCGACGGTCGCCATCGCCAAGGGCCCCGACCGGGACGCGGGCCGGGAGCATTTCTTCGTCGCCGACGGCGATCCGGACGGCTTCCAGCTGCCTCATGACGACCCGGTGCTCTACTACCTGCAGCGGCTGCGCGACGAATCCCACCGTTTCGTCATCGGCGCCCACCGGCAGAAGCGGTCGAAGGCGATCGCGGCCAATCCGCTCGACGAGGTGCCGGGCATCGGCGCGAAGCGCAAGCGCGCCCTGCTCAACCATTTCGGCTCGGCCCGGGCCGTCGCGCGCGCCGGCCTGCAGGACCTGGAGCGGGTCGACGGCATCAGCGACACGGTGGCGCGGCGCATCTATGATTTCTTCAACACCAACGAGTAGCGGCGTCCGCAAGGCGATCCCGACGCGATGACCATACCCAACATTCTGACCCTCGCCCGCATTGCCCTGATCCCGGTCGTGGTGGTCCTACTGTGGGCGGACGATCCGGCCATGCGCTGGTGGGTGTTCGGCCTGTTCGCCGTGATCGCCGTGACCGACTACCTCGACGGCTACCTGGCCCGCGTGCTGGACCAGGCGAGCGCGCTGGGGGCTCTGATGGACCCGATCGCCGACAAGGTGCTGGTTGCCGCGCTGATCGCGGGGCTGCTCGCGCGCGGCGATATCGCTGGCTGGGATATCGCCGCGGCGGTCCTGATCCTGGCCCGCGAGTTCCTGGTGTCGGGCCTCCGCGAGTTCCTCGCCCAGCGTGGGCTGCCGCTGCCGGTGACGCGGCTCGCCAAGTGGAAGACGACGGTGCAGCTCGTGGCGCTGGCGCTGCTGATTCTCGCGCCCCTCGCCGATCCGGGACAGGCGATCGCCATCTCTGCGGTGTGGTGGATCGCCACCGCCCTGACCCTGATCACCGGCTTCGACTATCTGCGCTCGGCCGCGCCGCACCTGCGCGCGGAGGCCGGATGATGCGGGTCGTCGGCATCGTCGGCTGGCACGACAGCGGCAAGACCACCCTGATGGTCGCGCTGGTCGCCGAGCTGGTCGCGCGCGGGCATCGCGTATCAACGGTGAAGCATGCCCATCACGGCTTCGATGTGGACACCCCCGGCAAGGACAGCTGGAAGCACCGCGACGCGGGCGCCACCGAGGTGATGGTCGGATCGGCGGCGCGCTGGGCGCTGATGCACGAGCTGCGCGGCGACCCCGAGCCGTCCCTCGATGCGCTGCTGGCGACGATGAACCCGGTGGACCTGGTCCTCGTCGAGGGCTTCAAGCACGCGGACCACGAGAAGATCGAGATCTACCGCGCCGGTCTCGACCAGCCGCCCCTCGCCCTCGACGACGCGAGCATTGTGGCGCTGGCGGACGCCGGCGCGACACCGGACATTCCCGAGAAAGTCGCCCGCCTGGATCCGGGCGATCCTGTCGCCGTCGCCGACTTCATCGAGCGCCACTGGGACCTGCCCCGCCGGCGGGCGGAGACGGCCTAGGTCATGGCGCAACTCTCCGACGACTGCTTCGCAACCGGCGGCGGGCTGATGCCCACCGATGCGGCGCTCGCCGAACTCGAGGCGCGGCTGGCGGCCATCGCCGGCACCGAGCGGATTCCGCTCCACGCGGCGGCGGGACGCATCCTGGCCGAGGACATCACGGCGGCGCGCGCCGTGCCGCCCCACGACAACTCCGCCGTCGACGGCTATGCCGTCCACTTCGACGATCTCGCCCCCGGTACGGACACGATGCTTCCCGTCACCGGGCGGGTCGCCGCTGGACACCCGCTGGAAGGGCCTGCCGCCCGGGGCACGGCGATCCGGATCTTCACCGGCGCGCCGATGCCGGAGGGTCCCGACACCGTGCTGATGCAGGAAGACTGCCGAGCTGAGAACCGGGACGGGACCGAACTCGTGACCATCCCGGCGGGCATCAAGCGGGGCGCGAACCGGCGCGACCGGGGCGAGGACGTCGCAGAGGGGCAGCTCATTCTGACGGCGGGCCAGCGGCTGCGGCCCCAGGATGTCGGCCTCGCCGCCTCCGTCGGCCGGGACGACCTGCTGGTGCGAACACGCCTGCGGGTGGCGGTGCTGTCGACCGGCGACGAGGTGTTCGAGCCGGGAGCCGACGCACCTGCGGGCGGCATCTACGACGCCAACCGGCACGCGCTGATGGCATTGCTCGGCGACCTCGGCTGCGACGTGCATGACCTCGGGATCGTGCCCGACGACCGGGCGGCGATCGAGGCAGCCCTGCGCGACGCCGCGGCCACCTGCGACGCAATCGTTTCCTCCGCGGGCATGTCCGTCGGCGACGAGGACCATCTGGCCGCGAGCGTCGAGGCGCTGGGACGCCTGCACTTCTGGAAGGTTGCGATCAAGCCGGGACGTCCGGTTGCCTTCGGCCAGATCGGGGACACCCCCTTCATCGGACTTCCCGGGAATCCGGCGGCGATGATGGTAACTTTCCTGCGCCTCGCGCGACCGGCCCTGCTGCGGCTCGCCGGCGCGACCGACGTGGCGCCGCGGCTCTACCAGGTGCGCGCCGGGTTCGACTACGCCAAGAAGGAGCGCCGCCGCGAGTATGTGCGCGTTCGCCTCTCGGCCGACGATGACGGCACGCTGGTGGCCCACAAGCACCCGCGCGCCGGCGCGGGCGTGCTGACGTCCATGGTTGAATCCGAGGGCCTGGTTGAACTGCCCGAGGAGATGACCCAACTCACGCCGGGAACAATGGTATCCTTCCTTCCCTTCACGGAAGTGACACGATGAAGATTCTCTACTTTGCCTGGATGCGGCAACGCATCGGCCTTGCGACCGAGGACATTGCGCGGCCTGACGGCGTCGCGACGGTGGACGAACTGATCGACTGGCTGATCGCGCGCGGCGACGGCTACGCCCAGGCCTTCGTCAAGCGGGACGCAATCCGCGCCGCCGTCAACCAGGACTATGTGCCGTTCGACCACCCGGTCGCCGACCGCGACGAGATCGCGTTCTTCCCGCCGGTGACCGGGGGCTGAGCGTCATGATCCGGGTCCAGGAGGAGGATTTCGACACCGGTGCGGAAATCGCCGCGCTGACCGCGGACAACACCGCCATCGGCGGCGTCGCGACCTTCACCGGGCTGGTGCGCGACATGGCCCCGGTCGACGGATCCGACCGCCCGATCAGCGCCATGACCCTCGAGCATTACCCGGGCATGACCGAGAAGAAGCTGGCGGAGATCGAGGCCGAGGCCAACCGGCGTTGGCCGCTCGACGCCAGCCTCATCATCCACCGCTACGGGCGGCTCGAGCCGGGCGACCGAATCGTGCTGGTCGCCTGCGCGTCGGCGCACCGCCAGGCCGCGTTCGACGCCTGCGAGTTCCTGATGGACTGGCTGAAGACGGACGCGCCGTTCTGGAAGCTGGAAGACACCGACGCGGGCGGGGTCTGGGTCGAGACCCGCGAGACCGACGCAACCGCGGCCGCGCGCTGGAACGAACCCGCCGGCGGCGAGTAACCGGGGCTACTCGGCCGCTGCAGCCGCCGCGCGACCGTTCACCAGGTTGTCGTAATCCTGCATCAGCGTCTTGGTGATCTCGCCGACCGTGAACGTGTGATCGTCCGCGATCCGCGCGATCGGGGTCACCTCGGCCGCCGTGCCGGTAACGAACATCTCGCTCGCGTCGTTGAGCTCTTCCGGCATGATCGCGCGCTCGATGACCTCGAAGCCGCGCTTCTTCGCCAGGTCGATCACCGAACGCCGGGTGATGCCGTCGAGGAAGCAGTCGGGCGTCGGCGTGTGAATCTTGCCGTCGATCACCAGGAACATGTTGGCACCCGTGGTCTCGGCAAGCTGGCCGCGCCAGTCGAGCATCAGGGCATCGGAGAAGCCCTTGGCCTCGGCCGCGTGCTTGGACAGGGTGCAGATCATGTACAGCCCCGCCGCCTTGGCGCTGACCGGCGCCGTCTTCGGGTCCGGGCGGCGGTAGATGGCCCAGTCGATCTCGATCCCCTTCATCCGGGCCTCCGGCGTGAAGTAGGAAGGCCATTCCCAGACCGCGATCGCCACCTGGATCTCGCACTTCTGAGCCGACACGCCCATCTGTTCGGGACCGCGCCATGCAATCGGGCGCAGATATGCATCGGTCAGGCCGGCGCGGCTGAGCGCCTCTCGGCAGGCATCGTCCAGCTCCGCGACCGTGTAGGGCACCTTGAACCCGAGGACTTCGGCCGAGGCATGCAGCCGCTCGTTATGGGCGGTGAGCTCGAAAATCTCGCCGTTGTAGGCACGCATGCCCTCGAAGACCGCGGATGCATAGTGCAGCGCGTGGTTCAGGACATGCAGCTTGGCATCGGCCCAGGGAACGAAGTCGCCGTTGAACCAGATCACCCCTTCGCGATTGTCATAGGGAGTTTCGTGCATCTCTCAGCCCTCGAAATTTATGGTCCCGGCAACCCGAGCCCGGGACGAAAAGTTATCCCAAAAGGTTGCGTCAGGTAACATTGCGATCTAATTAAGTCAACATGGTTGACCTTAAATCGGACCGCGACACCACTGCCCTGCGCGAAGAAGACCTGCGGCAGGGTATCGAGCTGCTGTTCTACGCCTACCGGGATTTCACCGGCGAACCGGATGCCATCCTGGAGAAATACGCCCTCGGGCGGGCCCATCACCGGGTGATCTACTTCGTCGGCCGGAACCCGGGCATCAGCGTCACCGAACTCCTCGAAATCCTGCGCATCACCAAGCAGAGCCTGTCGCGGGTCCTCGGAAAGCTGATCGAGGACGGATTTATCAATCAGCGCCCCGACCCGTCGGACCGGCGGCGCAAGCAACTGACCCTCTCGGACAAGGGCAAGGCCCTCGAACACGACCTCACTGCCACCCAGATGGAACGTTTCGTGCGCGCCTACGGAGAGGCCGGAAATGATGCGGTCGATGGCTTCCGCCGGGTGCTGACCGGCATCATCAACCCCGAGGATCGTGCCCGGGTGCGGGCCGGCGTCCGGCGCCGTTCCTAGAGACGCCTGCGTGGATCGGCGATACAGTCGGACGCGATGGAAGACAGCCCCCATATTCTGGTCGTCGACGACGACCGACGGTTGCGGGACCTGCTGCAGAAGTTCCTCACCGAGAGCGATTTCCGGGTGACGGTCGCGGACAGCGCCGCACAGGCACGCGAGAAGCTCGAGAGCTTCCAGTTCGACTTGCTCGTGCTGGACGTGATGATGCCCGGCGAGAGCGGGCTCGAACTCACGAGCGGCCTGCGCGAGAGCAGTACCGTGCCTATCCTGATGCTGACGGCGATGGCGGAGTCGGAGAACCGGATCGACGGACTCGAGCGCGGCGCCGACGACTACCTGACCAAGCCCTTCGAACCGCGCGAACTGGTGGCGCGCATCCGCTCGATCCTTCGCCGCGCACAGACCAGCCGTCAGGACACGGCCACCGTCCAGTTCGGCCCGCACAGCTACGACGCCCGGCGGCAGATACTCTCCGGCCCCGACGGTGCCGTGCCGCTGACCGGTGCCGAGGCGCGGTTGCTGGACGTGCTCGCCGGCACCCCCGGCCAGCCGGTCAGCCGTGATACGCTGCAGGAGAAGAGCGGCATCACCGGCAGCGCCCGTGCAGTGGATGTGCAGGTGACGCGCCTGCGCCGCAAGATCGAACCCGACCCCCGCACGCCGCGCTACCTGCAGACGATCCGGGGACAAGGCTACGTCCTATGGCCCGACTAGATTCACTCGCCCGCGGACCGCGCATCCTGCGCCTGACCATGAAGCGGATTCTGCCGCGCGGCTTGCTGGCGCGATCCCTGCTCATCATCGTGATGCCGCTGGTCCTGCTGCAGGTGGTGAGCGGCGTCATCTTCTACGACCGGCACTGGTCGAACGTCAGCCGGCACCGCGCCACCGCGCTCGCGGGCGACATTTCCATGGTGCAGGAACTGATCAGTGAGGACCCGGGTACGGGCAGCCAATCCGAGCTGTTTGAACTGGCGCGCCGTACGCTCGATCTCATCATCACCTATGAGCAGGACACCATCCTGCCCAACACGCATTTCGAGCCATCGGGAAATCTCGAGGTCACCCTCTCCCGCGCACTGCGCGAGATGGTCCAGCGGCCCTTCTTGATCGACACCGAAAGCCAGGCCGACCGCGTGCTGATCGACGTGCAGTTGCCGTCGGGCGTGCTCAAGGTTTCGGCCAACGAGGAGCGGCTGATCAGCTCGACCACCAAGATTTTCATTTTCTGGATGGTCGGCACATCGCTCATCCTGTTCGCCGTGGCCACGCTGTTCATGCGCAACCAGGTCAGCCCTATTCGCCGGCTGGCCACCGCTGCGGAGAACTTCGGCAAGGGCCGCGACACGCCGAACTTCAAACCCTCGGGTGCGACGGAGGTACGCCAGGCCGCGAGCGCCTTCATGGCGATGCGCAACCGGCTCGAACGCCAGATCCAGCAGCGCACGGACATGCTGGCGGGCGTCAGTCATGATCTGCGCACGCCCCTGACCCGGATGAAGCTCCAGCTCGCGATGCTCAACAGCAACACCGAGATCGATGAACTGAACTCCGACGTCGCGGCGATGGAGAGCATGATCGAGGGCTATCTGAACTTCGCCCGCGGCGAGGGAACGGAGCAGCGCCGCATGGTCAACGCCGGCGACCTGCTCGATGAAGTCGTCCGCGACGTGCAGCGTAACGGCGCGAATATCCGGCTCGAGATCGCCGAGCCGGTCGAGCTTCCGCTTGCCCGCGCGGCCATCCGGCGCTGCCTGACCAACCTCGCCGAAAACGCCGCCCGGCATGCAGAAACAATCCAGATGCGCATGGGCCGAAACGGCAGCGTCCTCGAGATCACGGTCGATGACGACGGCCCCGGGATCCCCGAAGACATGCGCGAAGAGGTGTTTCGCCCCTTCTTCCGGCTCGACGAGTCGCGGAATATGGAGACCGGCGGGACCGGGCTCGGCCTGTCCATCGCTCAGGACATCGTCCACGGACACGGCGGCGAGATCAGTCTCGGAGACTCGCCGGCGGGTGGCCTGCGGGTGATGATCCGGATCCCGATCTAGGCCGAGAACCCGGACCAATCGCGTCAGAACAGGCGGCCTCCGTTGGGCACGTTCTGATCGACGTTCAGCAGCACCACCGCACCGTCCGCGTCGGGAAAACCGAGCACGAGAATTTCCGACATGAACTTCCCGATCTGCTTGGGCGGAAAGTTCACGACGGCGGCAACCTGCCGGCCGACCAGCGCGTCGGGCGTGTAATGGACCGTCAGTTGGGCAGACGTCTTGCGGACGCCGATCTCGGCACCCAGATCGACCCAAAGCTTGATCGCCGGACGCCGCGCCTCGGGAAAGGGCTGGGCATCGACGATGGTCCCGACCCGGACATCGACCTTCTGAAAATCGTCGAACGAGATCGCACCCATGTCAGGCCTCCAGCCCGGATAAAGTATCATCGCGTCCGATCACCGGTCCCAGCAGGCCGATCGCGCGGCCCAGGTGACGGTCCAGGGAAGCCATGGTGACGGACAGGTCGGGCGTCTCATCGCGCAGCCAGTCGCGCTGCGTGGCAAGCCAGACCGCCGAAAGAGCCTTCGCCAGGACCGCGCCGGCAAAGCCCCTGTTCGGGTATCCCGCCGCGCCGGCGAGCTCCCTGAAGCCGCGTTGGCTGTGCGGCAGGGACCGCAACAGGGTGCAAGGGTCGGCCGGGACATCGCGTATCAGCCGCGCGACGGCCGCACGATCCGCCTGCAGCACCTCGAACCGGCGCATCAGGATGTCGAGCAGCTCGTCATAGCGCGACGCGGCGTCTGTTTGCGGCTCGGCACCCGCACAGGCCGCCGCGTCCACACGTTCGGCAAATGCGTGCAGGAGCGCGGTCCGGTCCCGGAACTGCACCTTGGCATCCGCCCCGGACACGTCCGCCTCCGCCGCCACCGCGTCGAGGGCAACACGAGTCCAGCCGTCTTCGGCGACGATGCGGAGCATTGCATCGATCATGCGATCGCGCGCGTCAGCTTCGTCGGGCCGGTCTGGTGTGTCCTGGTTCATCGGGCCTCCGGATGCGCCGCAGCCTATCCAGCCCGCCCGCCCCTGTTAAGGACGGAATCGCGCGGCAATGCCGGCACGCCTAGCCGGCGAGCTCGCGGGAGCGTTCCGTGGCGCGCAGGATCGCACGGGTCATGAGCGCGGTGAGCCCATCCTCGGCCATGAGAATGTCCAGCGCCGCCGCCGTGGTGCCGCCGGGGCTGGTCACGTTCTCGCGCAGCGTGGCCGCCGGGTCGGTGCTGCGGGCGAGCAGCTCGCCGCTCCCTGCCACCGTCTCGCGGGCGAGCTGCATGGCGAGATCCGGCGCCAGTCCGGCCGCGATGCCGGCCGCGGCCATGGCCTCGACCAGATGGAACACATAGGCGGGCCCGCTGCCCGAGACCCCGGTCACGGCATCGATGAGCGCCTCGTCCTCGGCCCAGGCGACCTTCCCGACGGCGGTCATCAGCATCTCGCACGACTCGCGCTGCGCGTCCGAAACATGACCGTTCGCCGCGAGCACCGTGATCCCGCGGCCGACGGCCGCCGGCGTGTTCGGCATGGCGCGCACCACCCGCGCCTCCGCGCCGAGGACCGCCTCGAACGAGGCGATGGTCCGACCTGCGGCGATCGAGAGGAATACCGTCCCGGGACCCACGAGCGCCACATAGGGGGCGAGGACCTCGTCCATCACCTGGGGTTTCACCGCCAGCACCACGACCGACGGCGCGAACCCTTCGGGGATGTCATCGAACGCGGCGCCCCCGGAGACGCCCGCGGGCAGCTCCGGTGCCATCGGATCGACGGCGAAGATCGATTCGGGCGGCGTTCCCTGCCCGATCCACCCATCCATGAGGGCGCCGCCCATCTTGCCGCAGCCAACGAGCATTATCGTTTCGGTTTTAGTCATGGCATCTCGCCCGTGAATCTGGGCCGGCGGCGCCGGGACCCGTCAGGCCTCGCCGACCGTGTCGAACATGATGGAGCTCACCGCCGCATGGGCCGACTGGTTGCCCCAGACGACATACTGGAAGGCCGGGTAGAAGCGGTCGAGCTCGTGCACCGCGATATCGACCATGTCCTCGATCTGCTCGGCCGACACCGATCCGCCGCGCAGCAGCAGCGCGTGGCGATAGGCCGGCAAACCGTCCTGGGAACCGACATCGAAATGGCCTATGCCGAGGCGCTCGTTGAGCACCGCGAGCAGCTCGTGCACGGACTCGCGCCGCTCGGGCGGCGTGCGCATGTCGAAGGCAAAGGTCAGCTGCAGCGCGCCGATTTCGTCGATCCAGTTGAACACACCGTGATAGTCGCACCAGCGACCGTCGATCTCGGCAAGCAGCTCGTCCCGGCGCGTGCGCTCCTGAACCCAGTCGCGCATCGCGATCATCTCCTCGACGAGGTCGAGGGGGTGCATGGCCTGATCGACGACGGTGTGGGACAGATTACCCATTGCGGGAAGACCTCCTGGTCACGGCTTGTGCGCATACGCCGGATAACCACAATATCCTGTGATTTCACCGAAATATTGTGGTTTTGGAGCGTATCGCCACTATGGAAGGTACACTGTCACGAGTGCGCGCTGCGTCGCAACCGCGGCCCCTGTGGACATTCCGGGCCGGCGTCAGGAGCCCGGCGAACCGGGCGAACGGATCAGGATTTGTCCGTCTTGGCGGCCTTTTCGGCCAGCTTTGCAGGCGACTTCGCCGCCGGCTTGCGCTTGCGCGCCGCCAGTTTCTTCTCAAGCTCGGCGACGCGCTTCTCGAGCGCTTCCTGCTCCTCGCGAGCCCGGATCGCGACCGCCTCGACGGCCTCGAATTCCTCGCGGCGCACCAGGTCGAGATCCGCGAGCACGCGTTCGAGGCGCTGATGCACCAGCGCCTCGACCTCCTCGCGCAGGCCGCTCGCCACCCCGGCGGCGCCGTTGGCGAGCCGGGCGACATCGTCCAGCAATCGGCTTCGGGTCTGCATGACGGGGGCTCCCTGTTTCCGGCGCGCGTGTCGTGTGCCGCGCCCTCGCGGTTTCGACACGCGGACACTACGCCGAACGGCGCGAACGGAGCAAGACCGCCGCATTGCCGCACCGATCCGCGTCGGCCTATAAAGCCGCGGACACGGAGCGGAGTTGCGCATGTATCTCGTCACCGGCGGCGCCGGTTTCATCGGCTCGAACCTCGTCGCGGCGCTGGCCGAACGCGGCGACACGCCGGTGGTCTGCGACTTCGACGACGAGGCGCTCGTCCGCAACATCGCCAAGCGCGGTCCCTTCGAGGTCGTTCCGCCCGACACCCTCATGGACTGGCTCGCCGGGCTCGAGACGCCGCCCGAGGCGGTCTTCCACATGGGCGCGATTTCCTCGACGGTGGACCGCGATGTGGACCGGGTGATGCGCAACAACTACCTGCTCAGCGTGCGCCTGTGGGACTGGTGCGCGGCGCGCGCGGTACCCTTCATCTACGCCTCGTCGGCCGCGACCTATGGCGGCGGCGAGCAGGGTTTCGACGACGCCAACGACGCGGCGGCGCTCGCTCGGCTCCGGCCCCTCAACCCCTATGGCTGGTCGAAGCTGCTGTTCGACCGCGCGGCGCTCGAGATGGCCGGGCGCGGCCACGCACCGCCGCAGTGGACGGGCCTGCGCTTCTTCAACGTCTATGGACCGAACGAATATCACAAGGACGGGCAGCGCAGCGTGGTGCCGCAGTTCTGGCAGCAGATCCGCGAGACCGGGGGGGCGCGCCTGTTCCGCTCCCACGATCCCGACTATGCCGACGGCGGCCAGCTCCGCGACTTCGTGCATGTCCGCGACACTGTTTCGGTCATGCTCTGGCTCGCGGGACAAGCGGATGTCAGCGGCATCTTCAACCTCGGCACGGGCGAAGCCCGCTCGTTCGACGACATGGCAGCGGCGATCTTCGACGCCATGTCGGAGCCTGCGAGCGTCGAGTATGTCGACATGCCAGATACCGTCCGCAATCAGTACCAGTACTTCACGGAAGCGCGAATGGACCGCCTGCGCGCCGCCGGATACGATCGGCCCTTCACGTCGCTCGAGGACGGCGTGCGCAGCTACGTGCGCGACTTTCTCGAGACGAACGACCCCTACGTCTAGGCGCTGAATGTCCGGCCCGATCCCCTTCCCCGCGTTCGACCCGGTCGCGATCGAGATCGGCCCGCTGGTCGTGCGCTGGTACGCGCTCGCCTTCATCGCCGGGCTGCTTGCCGGCTGGGGCTACATGGTGATGCTGCTGCGCCGGCCGCCCGACACGATGACCGCGCAGCAGGTGGGCGACTTCTTCAGCTGGGCCATCATCGGCGTGATCGCCGGCGGTCGGCTCGGTTTCGTCAGCTTCTACCAGCCGGAGCATTTTCTCGCGAACCCGGCGCAGATTCTCGCGGTGTGGAACGGCGGCATGTCCTTCCATGGCGGGCTGCTCGGCGTCATGGCCGCGATCATCCTGTACGCCCGGAAGTACGATATCCGGATACTGTCCCTGGCCGACCTCGTGGCGGCCGCAGCGCCGATCGGGCTGTTCCTCGGGCGGCTCGCGAACTTCATCAACGGCGAACTCTACGGCCGCGCGACCGACGTGCCGTGGGCCGTCGTGTTCCCGGACGGCGGCGATGTCGGCCGCCACCCGAGCCAGCTCTACGAGGCCGGGCTCGAGGGTCTGCTCCTGTTTCTCGTCCTCTTCGCGCTCGCCCGCTACGTCGGCGCCCGCTATCGGCCGGGACTGCTCACCGGCGTGTTCCTGCTGGGCTACGGCGCGGCGCGAACGTTCGTCGAGTTCTTCCGCCAGCCCGACACCTATGTCGGCGATGGCGGCTTCCTGCTGTGGGGTTCGACCATCGGCCAGTGGCTGTCCACGCCCATCGCGGTCGCCGGGCTCGCCCTCATCGTCTATGCGGTGACCCATGATCGCCTCGAATCCGGGCGACGTGCCGCCGGCCCCGCCGACTAGCCCCGCCCGGCATGACTGATCCGAACCCGGTGGCGCACCGCCTGACGGAGCTGATCGCGAAATCGGGACCGGTCAGCGTCGCGACGTTCATGGAAATCGCGCTCGCCGACCCGGACGGCGGCTACTACATGACGCGCGATCCCCTGGGTGCCGCGGGCGACTTCACGACCGCGCCCGAGATCTCCCAGATGTTCGGCGAGCTGATCGGCCTATGGTGCGCCGATACCTGGCAGCAGCTCGGCGCACCCGACGCCTTCGCCCTGATCGAGCTCGGCCCGGGCCGGGGCACCCTAATGGCCGACGCGCTGCGCGCCATGGCAACCGTGCCGGCCTGCCGGGCGGCCGCACGCATCCAGCTCGTCGAGACCAGTCCCGTGCTGCGCGACGCCCAGGCCGCCACGCTCTCCGGTGCCGACCCGGCCTGGCACGATACGCTGCCCGCGCCCGGCGGGATGCCGGCGATCGTCATCGCCAACGAGTTCCTCGACGCGCTGCCGGTGCGCCAGTTCGTCAAGTCCGGGGGGCGCTGGCGCGAACGCCTGGTGACGACCGGTCCCCCCGGCCGCTTCGCATTCATTATGGGGGACGACGAACCCGACGTCCCCGATGCGCCCCGGCTGCTCGAAACCGCGCTGGACGGCGAGATCCTCGAAACGTCGCCCGCCATCGCGGCGGTCATTGACCGGATCACGGACCGGATCTCTGCCGACGGCGGCGTCGCGCTGTTCGTCGACTACGGCCATCCGCACAGCGCGGTGGGCGACACATTGCAGGCGGTTCGAAGGCACCGGCCCGTCGATCCCCTCGACGCGCCGGGCACGGCAGACCTGACAGCCCATGTGGATTTCGCGCGGGTCGCCAGTGCGGCTGCAGGGGCGGGTCTGCGGAGCTGGGGGCCGGTCACCCAGGGCGCATTCCTTGCCCAGCTCGGCATCCACGCCCGCGCGGACATGTTGCGCGCCGGTGCCGATACACGCCAGGAACGCGACATCGACGCGGCGCTCGCCCGCTTGATCGGCCCCGCCGAAATGGGCACCCTGTTCAAGGTACTGGCCCTCTCCGAACAGTGGATCGACCGCCTCGCAGGCTTCGATCCCGGACCCTGAACCCCGATGCACGAACCCCACGCTAGCGCCATCACCCTGCGCCGGATTCGCGGCGTGCGGCACATGTTTCTGTCGCGAGCCGGGGGTGTCAGCACGGGCATCTATGCCGGGCTCAACTGCGGGTTGGGGTCCGGCGACGACCGCACCCATGTGGCCGAGAACCGAGCCCGCGCCGCGCGCGCCGTGGGCGCGGCGGACGACCGGCTCCGCACCCTTTACCAGGTCCATTCCGCGACCGTGGTCGATGCGGAGACGCTGGACCCCGATGCCCCGCCGCAGGCCGACGCGCTCGTGTGCGACCGCCCGGGCCTCGCCATCGGCGTTTTGGCGGCGGACTGCGCGCCGGTTCTGTTCGCCGACCCGGCGGCGGGTGTCGTCGCCGCCGCTCATGCCGGTTGGCGCGGCGCGCTCGACGGGGTGGTCGAGGCCACCGTCGATGCGATGGTCGCGCGTGGCGCCACCCGCGGCGGCATCTCCGCCGCCGTCGGCCCCTGCATCGGACCGCAATCCTACGAGGTGGGCCCGGAGTTTCCGGCACCGTTCCTCGAACAGGACTCTCGGAACGACCGTTTCTTTACCGAACGTACGGGGAGCGACCGGCTGCTGTTCGATCTGCCGGGCTATGTGCAGAGCCGGCTCGCAGGCGCCGGGGTCGGAAGCCACGAGGCGACCGGTCACGACACCTATGGCGATGAGAACTTTTTCAGCTACCGGCGCAGCTGCCATCGCGACGAACCGGACTACGGCCGCAACCTGTCCCTGATTATGCTGCCGGCGGCGGACTGAACAATGCCCTACCTGATCATGCTCATCTTCTTCACGCTGGCGGCGGCAATGGTGAGCTGTGCGCTCTAGCCTGCCGGCGGCGGCACTGCCGGCGCTGCTGCTGGCCCTTCTCATGGCCTGCCAGCCGGTGCCGCGCGTCTTCGAGCGCGCGCCGGACCGGGACAACGACCTGCTCCGCCTGTCGGACTCGCCCGGCATCATGGTCGAGCCCGTGACCGACGCCCCGCCCGCCGCCGCCCGAGGCCTCGCCCGCGAAATGGTCGCGGCGCTGATCGACCGCGACGTGCCGGCGTACATGGGCAGCCGGAACCGCTCGAGCATGATCCTTGCCGGCCGGGTGATCGATCCGGGCCGCGATGCCCACATCGCCTGGGTCCTCTCAAACCCGGCCGGTGACGAGGTCGGCCGCTACGAGCAGAGCATCGAGGGCGCACCGATCGACCCGTGGGCCCGCGGTGACGTAGATCTGATGGCCGCGTTTGCCGGCAACGCCGCCCCGCGCATCGCCGGCTTCATCCAGGAGGAGGTCAAGGCCGAGGTGGTCACCCCCGCCATCTATGTCGGTACGGTCGAAGGTGCACCGGAGGGGGGCGCGACGCGTCTGCAGGCTGCTCTGCGCCAGGGCTTGCGTCGCATGGGCGCGCGGGTCGCCGTCGATCCGAGCGACGAGACCCTGACAGCACGCGCGACGGTCCGTATGACACCGATGGACGGGGACCGGGTGGAGGTCGCGATCGGCTGGGCCGTGGCAGACCCCTTCGGCGTCGAAATCGGCCGCATTGACCAGGCGAGCCCGTTTTCCCGGCGCGTCGTCGAAAACAGCTGGGGCGAGCTGGCACGCGAGGCCGGTCTGGCGGCCGCGGCGGGCATGGTGGAGCTGGTCTCGCAGATCGACTGGCGCGACGGGTTCGTGCGGCCGGACAACGCGGCGGAGCACCCGACCGTACGCTGATTTTCGGGCCGTCGCGCGCGCCGGTCCGGCCCCCGGATTATCAACAGCCGAGTCTTGTTTACAGCCCCGATTAGGGTTGATACGTTCCGCCGCGCATGGGGTTGGTGTCGTCCATCGTCCCCTTCCGACGGGCGCAATTGACCCGGGCGCCGACGGGCGCTGTTCGGGTCCGGGGGTACGGTAGATGAAGGTGCTGGCGTGCAACAGCAACCGCCCGCTTGCCGAGGCGATTTCCGCATATCTGAACATTGAGCTGACGAAAGCTTCGATCCGGCGTTTCTCGGATATGGAGGTGTTCGTCGAGATTCTCGAGAATGTGCGCGGCGAGGACGTGTTCGT
>JAYPRP010000003.1:54849-59926 GCA_038132575.1 Rhodospirillaceae bacterium | reverse complement strand
GTGGGCGGCGTCGTGCGCGCCCGGGGGCTCGCCAAACGGCTTGACGCCGATCTCGCGATCATTGATAAGCGCCGCGAACGGGCTGGCGTCTCCGAGGTGATGAACATCATCGGTGACGTCGACCAGCGACGCTGCATCCTTGTCGACGATATCTGCGATAGCGCCGGCACGTTGTGTAACGCCGCGGGAGCGTTGATGGATCAAGGCGCCAAGTCGGTGTCCGCCTATGTCACGCACGGTGTGCTGTCGGGCGGCGCTGTCGGGCGGGTTGCGGCATCTCCGCTGGAAACCCTGGTGATGACGGATTCGATCCAGGCCACCGAGGCGGTGCGCGTGGCGAGCAACATCCGGCAGTTGACGGTCGCCCCCCTTCTGGGCAAGGCGATCGACCGCATCAGCCGCGAAGCCTCGGTTTCAAGTCTGTTCGACTAGTATTCGGCGCATCCGGCGCCGATGACGAACAGCCCCTGCGATGGCACCCTTGGAGGCATCGCGCGGGTCAAAGGAGTGAATCATGGCGGATACCGTGACATTCAACGCGGAATCGCGCGCGCAGGTCGGCAAGGGGGCCGCCCGTGCAACACGACGCCTCGGCAAGGTGCCGGCGGTGATCTACGGCGCGAACAAGGACCCCGAACCCATCTCGATAAGCCCGGCGCAGCTGCGCACGGCACTCGGACAGCCCGGCTTCTTCGCCACGCTGTTCGACATCGACATCGATGGCAACCAGCAGCAGGTGCTGTGCCGTGACCTGCAGGTGCACCCGGTAACCGACGTACCGATGCATCTGGATTTCCTGCGTGTCACCGAGCGGACGCGAATCAACCTGGAAATCCAGGTGACCTTCGCTAACGAAGGGGAATCGCCGGGTCTCAAGGGTGGCGGTGTGCTCAATATCGTACGTCACGCGGTCGAGGTCGTCTGCCGCGCCGGCGCGATCCCCGAGGAGTTCGTGGCCGACTTAACCGGCCTCGAAGTGGGTGACAGCATCCACATCTCTGACATCTCGCTGCCCGAGGGCGTCAAGCCGACCATCACCGACCGCGACTTCACCATCGCAACCATCGCTGCCCCGACCGTGGCGCCGGTGGAAGACGATATCGACGCGGACGGCGAAGAGGGCGAAGCCGCGGAAGGCGCGGACGGCAAGACCGAGGCCGAGGGCGAGGACAGCGCCGACGAAGGCGAGGAGTAGCCCACCTCCGCCGATTTGGGCGAGCAGACCATGCGACTGGTTGTGGGACTCGGAAATCCGGGTCAGAAGCACAGAAACAACCGACACAATATCGGCTTCATGGCGGCGGACGAGATTGTCCGCCGCCATGGGCTTTCTGCGCCGCGCGCCAAGTTCCAGGGCGATGTCAGTGAGGGCCAGATCGCCGGCGAGCGTGTGATCCTGCTCAAGCCCATGACATACATGAACGAGTCCGGGCGGGCGGTCGGCGAAGCCGCGCACTTCTACAAGCTCGCACCCGAGGACGTGATCGTCATCTATGATGAGATTGACCTCGCGGCGGCCAAGGTGCGGGTCAAGCAGGGCGGCGGCAATGCCGGCCACAACGGCCTGCGCAGCATCGACGCGCATCTGCCCGGCAAGGATTACTGGCGGGTCCGCCTCGGCGTCGGGCATCCCGGCGACAAGGCACGGGTGAAGAACCATGTGCTGGGCGACTTCGCGCGCGCCGACCAGGACTGGCTCGCCCGCGAGCTGGCGGCGGTCGCCGACGAGCTGCCGGCGCTGTTCGAGGGCCGGGCAAGCGACTTCATGAGCCGGGTCGCGATGGCGGTCCAGGGCGTTGGCGGAGAAACTCCCTCCGAACCGGCACCCTCGGTCCGGCACAAGGATCCGGAGCCGCCGGCCCGCGCCGGCGACACCGAAACGGAGACAGCGATGGGCAACGCCCTGTCGCGTGCGATGAACCGGCTGCGGGGACGCGACTGAGATGGGTTTCAACTGCGGTATTGTCGGGCTGCCGAATGTCGGCAAGTCGACACTTTTCAATGCACTGACGGCGACCGCCCAGGCCGAGTCGGCAAATTATCCGTTCTGCACGATCGAGCCCAACGCGGGGCGCGTCGCGGTACCGGACGACAGGCTAGCGGTTCTCGCCAACCTCGCGAAATCGGCGCAGGTCGTGCCCACCTATCTGGAATTCGTCGACATCGCGGGCCTGGTGCGTGGCGCGAGCCAGGGCGAGGGACTGGGCAACAAGTTTCTGTCCCACATCCGCGAGGTTGACGCTGTCTGCCATGTCTTGCGCTGCTTCGACGATGGCGGAATCACCCATGTCGAAGGCGGGATCGATCCCGTCCGCGATGCCGAGATCGTGGAAACCGAGCTTCTGCTGGCCGACCTGGAGGCGATGGAGCGGCGCTTTGAGACCACGGAGAAGCGCGCCAAGGGCGGCGACAAGGATGCCCGAGCGCAGTTGCAGCTTCTCGAACCGGTGATGGCGGCACTCCAGGACGGCCGTCCGGCGCGGACCGCGGACATCGCGAACGACCAGCGGCCGGCCTTTCGGCAGTTGCAGCTGCTGACCGCCAAGCCGGTTCTGTATGTCTGCAACGTTGACGAGGACTCCGCCGTCGATGGCAACGGCCACACCGCGGCGGTGAACGAGATGGCTGCGGCCAACGGCGCGGCGACGGTCATCGTCTCCGCCGAGATCGAGGCGCAGATCGCACAGCTGGACGACCCGGCCGAGCGGGCCGAGTATCTGGAGGGGATCGGTCTCAGCGAGACCGGCCTGTCGAAGGTAATCCGTGCCGGCTACGCGCTGCTGCAGCTCCTGACCTTCTTCACCGCGGGGCCCAAGGAAACGCGCGCATGGACCGTTGCAGGTGCCGCAACCGCCTACGACGCGGCCGGGCGCATCCACACGGATTTCCAGAAGGGCTTTATCCGCGCCGAAACCATCGGCTTCGACGACTATGTCGAGTATGGCGGCGAGGCCGGAGCGCGTGACGCCGGGCGCATGCGCCAGGAGGGGCGCGACTACAAGGTCCGCGACGGTGACGTGATGCTGTTTCGCTTCAACGTCTAGCCCACTAGGATACCGGTCGAAACAAAACGCCAACCCGGCACGGGAGGAACGACACATGGGAACCGATCTGAAACTGACGGCGGCCGACGGCCACGAGCTCGACGCCTACAAGGCCGAGCCCGACGATGTCGCACGCGGCGGCATCGTCATCATCCAGGAGATTTTCGGCGTCAACGACGACATCCGTGAGACCGTCGACAACTTTGCCAAGGAAGGCTATGTCGCGATCGCGCCGGCCCTGTTCGACCGCCACGAGCGCGACGCGGTTCTCGAATTCGACGAGGACGGCATGGCCAAGGGCCGAGCGCTGAAGGGCGCACTGGACTGGGATGACGTGATCAAGGACGTGAACGCGGCCATCAGCGAGATCGACGGGGTCGGCAAGATCGGGATCGTCGGCTTCTGCATGGGCGGCTCGGTCGCGTGGTTCGCGGCGGCCCGCTCACCCGTTGCGGCGGCGGTCTGCTACTATGGCGGCGACATCCTGACCAACAGCGGCGAGGCGCCGCAGTGCCCGGTGATGTTCCACTGGGGCGCGGAAGACGCCGGTATCCCGCTCGACGGCGTCCACCAGGTCGAGGCCGACCATCCCGACATTCCGAGCTTCATCTACGAGGGTGCGGGGCACGGCTTCAGCTGCTCGCGCCGCGGCTCCTACCACAAGGAAGCGGCGGGCCAGGCGATGGAACGCACGCTGGAGTTCCTGACGACCAATATCGGCTGATCAGCCGTCGGGCGTGTCGGCGAAGACCAGGAAGGTCCCGCACGCCTCCTCGGACGACACGATCACCGCGTCGGTGCTGTCGCGCTCGAACGCGACCTGCTGCCCCGTCAGGTAGAGCGCGGTCGCCTGGGTGTCCGCAACCTCCAGGGTCAGGGCCGCGAGCCGCGGCAGCGGCAGGTTCTCGTCGATCGTCTTGTCGTAGTGGCGATCGGGGAAGGTCTTTGGCGTGACGAACCACAATTCGTCGCGGCCGGTGTCCACGGTGATGTTGCCCTTGCGCTCGTCGCCGGATACGGCCGCCTCGCCGAACAGCCGAACATAGGCATCGCGGACCCCGTCGAGGGATTCCATCACGATGGTGACCTCGGCAATGCGCCGCGCCCCGTTGGGGTGCGACAGCCAGCTCGCACGACGGATCTTGTCCGGCGTCAGATGCTCGCAGGCGAAGGTATTGAGGCCCGGCGTGATATCGTTCGGGATGTACACGTTGCGGAACTGGAGGGTCTCGTCACCCTTCTCCGTCTCGAGCAGGCGCTGCAGATTTTCCGGAGGGGATGCATCGACGCCCTGAGACTGCAACCAGCGAAACGCCGCCTCGGCGTCGCTGGTGCCCAGCGCCACGTTGAGCAACCCCTCGCCGGTCTCGAGGAACTCGTCCAGGCGGTGGATATACTGGGACGGATCGACGACACCGATCAGCTCGACATAGTCATGCTCGAACATGATGGTGTAGTTGCCGGTGCCCCAGCCGATATGGCGCCCGCGCGGCGAGATGGTGAAGCCCAGCCGCTCGAAGGAATCGCGCGCCGCATCCAGACCAGCAACACCGATCAGGGCATGGTCGATACCGACAATCGGGCGGTCGGTCACCGTATCGTGGCCGTTCGCATCAGGCATAACTCATCTCTCCCCCGGCCTTGCCGCGCCCGCAAAGGGCGCGAGGCCGTGACATATATTCTATTACGTCCGGGTCAACGCAAAAAGCGCACCGGTGCAAACCCCTGTTTTCAAACAGGTTTCAGTCCAGGACACGTCCCGCGATCGTGGCCAGACGCTCGACGACCGCCGGATCGCGAGCATCGGGTGCCGTGATCAGCGCGTTGTCGAGACTCGTGTGGCAGCCCTGCCCGCACCGGTCCTCGCGGATCGCGAGACGCGGCGCCAACGCGCGCACCAGGCTCCGCCCCTTGTCCGCGTTGGACATCAGCACCTCGATGATCTGATCCACGGTCACATCGTCATGATCGTCGTGCCAGCAATCGAAATCGGTGACCATCGCGACGGTCGCGTAGCAGAGCTCCGCCTCGCG
>JAYPRP010000003.1:0-54536 GCA_038132575.1 Rhodospirillaceae bacterium | reverse complement strand
CCCACCGCGGACAGTGACACCACCTCGGTCACACCGACGCGCTTGAGCGCGTGGATGTTGGCCCGGAAGTTCAGCTCGGACGGCGGCACCCGGTGGCCGCGCCCGTGGCGCGGCAGGAAGACGATGGGAAACCCGTCGAGCGTCCCGAACATGAGTTCGTCCGACGGACTTCCATAGGGCGTATCGACCGCCTCCCAGCGGACGTCCGACAAGCCCTCGACGTCGTAGATACCGCTGCCGCCGATTATACCGAGCATCGGCGGCACGCTCGCATGATTGGCCTTCATGCGCCGGGCCTACTGGGCGCGGGGCAGCAGGTCGAGCATCTCCGCCGCACGTTCCGGCTCTACAGGCTCGGCGTCGAGCTCGCGCATGATGCGCACCGCCTTGTCGACAAGCTGGCCGTTCGACGCGAACTCGCCCTTGGTCAGATAGAGATTGTCCTCGAGCCCGACGCGCACATGCCCGCCGTTGTTGACCACCTCGGCGACGATCGGGAACTCCCAGCGGCTGATTCCGAAGGCCGCCCAGTTGGCGTCGCCGGGCAGCATCGAATGCATGACCTGCACCATCTGCGGCGTCGCGGGCGACCCCCAGGGAATGCCCAGACAGAGCTGGAACAGCGGCGGCGATTCGATATAGCCGTTCTTGATCATGTCGACCGCGAGACGGATATGGCCCGGCTCGAACACCTCGATTTCCGGCTTCACGCCGGCGTCCTTGATGAGTTCCGCCATCCGGCGCAGATGGGCCGGGGTATTCATGAACACCGCCTCGCCGAAGTTCATCGTCGCGACGTCGAGGGTACAGATGTCCGGACGCAGGTCGAGCACGTGGCGCACCCGAACCTCAGGCGTCGAAAGGGAAGTGCCGGGACCGCCGACCTGCGGGTCCTCCTCACTCGGCACGTAGCGTCCTCCCTCGCCGGTCGTCAGGTTGATCAGAATGTCGCAGTCAGCATCGCGGATACGCTCGACAACCTCGCGGAAATACTCCGGATTGCCGGAGCGCGACCCGTCGGGTTCGCGCACATGGATATGGGCCACTGCGGCACCGGCCTTGCGTGCCTCGATCGCCGATTCCGCGATCTGCTTGGGCGTGATCGGAAAGTTCGGATGATCGTGGAAATTCTGGTGACCGCCGGTCACCGCGCATGTGACGATGGTTTCGCGCGCCATTTTCTCCCCCCGGGTGGATTTTCACTGATCGTGGCTGGACGCAGAGTTTAGCGAATGCGGCCGCTTAACAAAAAGGCCGCCTGCGCCTCCGCAAGCGGCCTTTTCGTCTGATATCGCTTCGGTCAGTGGTCGACGTTCGCCCACATCTTGCGCTTGCCTGCATACAGGATGGCACTGAGGATGATCAGGAATATCACGACCTTGAAGCCCGTCTTCTTGCGCTGTTCCATTTCGGGCTCGGCCGCCCACTGCAAGAAATTGACCACATCGGCCGCCATCTGATCTACGGTCGCCGGCGTACCATCGGCATACTCGACACCATCCTCGTACAGCGGCTGGGCCATCGCGATGAAATTACCGGCGTAGTAGGTATTGTAGTTCAGCCCAGCCGGCACCTCAGTGCCCACGGGGGGATCAGCATAGCCGGTCAGAAGCGCGTGGAGATAGTCCGCGCCGCCCGGATGCGCCTTCACCTGCAGGGTCAGGTCCGGCGGGTTCGCACCATTGTTGGCGGCCTTGGCGGCTTCCTCGTTCGGAAACGGAGAGACGAAGCGATCGGAAGGGATCGCCGCTCGCTCGAACATCTCGCCCTCGTCGTTCGGCCCGTCGGTCACATCGAAGCCCGACGCGATGACCTTGATCTCGGCCTCGGTGAAGCCAAGGTCGACCAGGTTCCGGTAGGCCACATGCTTGAGCGAGTGGCAACCCGAGCAAACCTCGAGATAGACCTGCAGGCCGCGCTGGGCCGATGCCCGGTCCACGGTCCCGAAGATACCCTCGAAATGCCAGTCGCGATCCTCCGGCGCTTTTGCGTCACCCGCCGCGAACGACGCGCTCGACATCACCGCGGTAAGCGCCGCAAAACCTGCCACCGCCGCCGTGCGGCGCATCCTGAAAACTATACCCATTAGGCCTTCTCCATCGGCTTGGCATTTGCAGAAGCTCCGGCCGACCCGCCCCCGAGAACGGGTTCGGAGATGCTTTTGGGCAGCGGCTTGGGCCGCTCGAAGATTCCGAGCAAAGGCATCAAGACCAGGAAGTGGAAGAAGTACCAGAAGGTCGAGAGCCAACCGAGATGCAGGACCTTCAGGCCCAGGCCGTCGAAGACCAGGTCGTCCGGGGTCTTGCCGCCGACCCAGCCAAGAAGGATGCAGTCGAGCAGGAATATCCAGAAGAACCACTTGTAGACCGGGCGGAACTTGGCGCTGCGCACCGGCGACTTATCGAGCCACGGCACGATGAACAGCACAAAGATCGCTGCAAACATCGCGATCACGCCACCGAGCTTCGCCTCGATGAACCAGACGTCGAAGGTGATCGAACGCAGGATCGCAAAGAAGGGCAGGAAGTACCATTCGGGCACGATATGCGCCGGCGTGTTAAGCGGCGCAGCCGGGAGATAGTTTTCCGGCTCACCGAAGAAATTCGGCGCGAAGAACACGAAGAATGCGAAGACAGTCACGAAGACCGCGAGACCAACGCTATCCTTCATAGTGTAGTAGGGGTGGAACGGCACCGTGTCCTGCGGCCCCTTGGGGTCGACGCCCAGCGGGTTGTTCGAACCCGAGACATGCAGCGCGATGACGTGCAGCACCACCACCCCGAAGATCAGGAACGGGAAGAGGTAGTGCAGCGCGAAGAAGCGGTTCAGGGTCGGATTGTCGACCGAGAAGCCGCCCCACAGAAGCGTGACGATCGAATCGCCCACCAGCGGGATCGCGGAGAATAGGCTGGTGATAACCGTCGCACCCCAGAAGCTCATCTGGCCCCAGGGAAGCACATAGCCCATGAACGCCGTGGCCATCATAAGAACTAGGATGACCACGCCCAGGATCCACAGAAGCTCGCGCGGGTTCTTATAGGACCCGTAATGCAGGGACCGGAACATGTGGATGTACACGGCGATGAAGAAGAAGGTCGCCCCGTTGGCGTGCATGTAGCGCAGCAGCCAGCCGAAGTTCACGTCACGCATGATGCGCTCGACCGAATCGAAGGCGAGATTGGTGTTCGGCTGATACTGCATCGCCAGCACGATGCCGGTGACGATCATCAGGACGAGCATGAAGGTCAGGATCGCCCCGAAATTCCAGAACCAATTGAAGTTCTTCGGGGACTGAAACTCGGCATACTCTTTCTGCAGGTAGCTAAAGACCGGCAGTCGCGTGTCGATCCACTTGACCATGCCGTTTCCGACGGGTTGTTGGTTTCCAGCGCTCATGACTAGCCTCAGCCGATCTTGATGTTGGTGTCACTCAGGAAGGACAGCGGCGGCACCAGCAGGTTGAGCGGTGCGGGGCCCTTCCGGATGCGACCCGATGTGTCGTAGTGCGAGGCATGACACGGGCAGAACCAGCCGCCCCAGTCGCCCCGCGCTTCCGAGGGTTTCTGTCCCTTCGGCACACAGCCGAGATGGGTGCAAACGCCGATCACCACCAGCCATTCGGGCCGCTCGGCACGGGCCTCGTCCGTCTGCGGATCGCGAAGGTCGCTCAACGGCGTATCGCGGGCCTCGGCGATGGCCTCCTCGGTGCGGTGATCGATGAACACCGGCTTGCCCTGCCATTTCACCGTGACGCGCTGGCCGACCTCGACCTGGGAGACATCCACCTCGACGGTGGACAGCGCCAGAACGTCGGCCGACGGATTCAGTGAATCGACGAACGGCCAGAGCGCAATCGCCCCGCCCACGCCGGCGAACGCACCGGCTGACAAGTAGAGGAAATCGCGCCGGTTCCCAGAATGACCGCCGTGATCCTGAGTATCATCGCTCATGAGCAAATGTCCTTAATTCGGCGGAAACCGTCCGCCATGAGACCGCTTGTGCACAGTGTCGTTGGGTATGGGAATTTCTACTCGCCAACAATGTGACACCGTGCCGCAACAGGGCGTTCAGCGAACGCAACCCCGCCACACAAAATGCCCCCACGCATTGACCAGAAGCCTCCCTGGATCCTCGTGTGCCATGCACTTCGCCCGGGTATAATCGAAGTCTCCGGCGTTTGCCAAGCCTGCCCGGGGTGCTTCTTTCCACCGTTTTGCCACGCGCTGAACCCCTGTCGTATGCGGATCGCCCTCTATCAGCCGGACATCCCCCAAAATGCAGGCGCAATTCTGCGCCTGGCGGCTTGCCTCGACTGCCCGGTCGATCTTATCGAACCGGCCGGGTTCGTCCTGCGCGATCATGGTGTCCGGCGCGCCGGCATGGACTATCTCCAGCGGGTCGACCTGACGCGCCACATCTCCTGGGACCGGTTTGCCGAGACGCTTGCGCCGCCCCGGCGGCTCGTGCTGCTGACGACAAAAGCGACAGAACGGCACATTGACTTCACCTTCGCGCCCGACGATACGCTGCTGGTCGGCCGCGAGAGCGACGGCGTCCCGGAATCCGTCCACAACCGCGCGGACGCAAGGCTGCGGATCCCGATCGCACCCGCGGCGCGCTCGCTGAACGTGGTCACGGCGCTGGCGATGGTTCTCGGCGAGGCGCTTCGGCAGCAAGGCAGTTTTCCCGAAGGTTAGAAGGCCCATGACAGACAAAGACCGGAAAGAACAAGCATCCGCCTGGTTTGCGAGGTTGCGCGACGACATCTGCACCGCCTTCGAGGCTCTGGAGGACGAGCTCGATGCCCCTGCGGACAGCCCGTTCGCGGACCGGCCGCCTGGCCGGTTCGAGCGCACAAGCTGGGACCGGCCGGGCCAGGACAGCGCGCCGGGCGGCGGCGGGGTCATGTCGATCATGCGCGGCCGCGTCTTCGAGAAGGTCGGCGTCAACATCTCAACCGTTGCGGGCGTGTTCTCCGAGGATTTCAGAACGAACATCCCCGGCGCGGAGGAGGACGGAAGGTTCTGGGCGTCCGGCGTGTCGCTCGTCGCGCACATGCAATCGCCGCTCGTCCCGGCCGTACACATGAACACGCGCCATATCGTGACGGCGAAGGGATGGTTCGGCGGCGGTGCGGATTTGACGCCAATGTACCCCGACGACGACGACACGGCGCGCTTCCACGGCGCCCTCAAGCAAGCGTGCGACGCCCACGACCCGGACTACCATCCCAAGTTCAAGGCCTGGTGCGACGAGTATTTCCATCTGAAACACCGCGACGAGCCGCGCGGCGTCGGCGGCGTCTTTTTCGACTACGTCGACACCGGCGACTGGCACGCCGACTTTGCGTTCACCCGGGATGTCGGGTGCGCGTTCCGCGACGTTTATCCGGAGATCGTGCGCCGGCACATGAACAAGCCCTGGACCGACGCACAACGCGCCCACCAGCTCCAGCGCCGCGGCCGCTATGTCGAATTCAACCTTCTGTACGACCGGGGGACCACCTTCGGGCTCAGAACCGGCGGCAATGTCGAGGCGATCCTCATGTCCCTGCCCCCGGTCGTCACCTGGCCGTAACGCCGCACGCCGAAATTCAGCCATGCGCGGAGTTTCTATGTCTCTCAGGCTGGGCTAGTTTCAAGGCGTGTGAACAAGATTACCGCGGCGCCGGTCCGGCGCACGCGATGGATTGGAGAGACCATGACCCGCATTCGCCGTTTCCTGACGATACCTCTCGCCACCGTCCTGCTGGTCGCGGCGGGCTGGCTGGGCACGGCGTCGGCCCAGGACCTGCCCATCAAGGCCTTCTACGGTCACTTCCAGGGTTCGGGCGTGGCGGAAAACAGCGACTCGCTCTACTTCGGTGTCACCGTGCGCGATCTTGACGTAAAGATCGGCGCCGAGGGCACCGGCTTCTATGTCGAGTGGACGAGCGTGATCCGCGGCGGCGGCGATCCGAACAATCCCGCTATCCGGCGGCGCACCCAGCGCATGATCTTCACACCAGGCTCCGCGGCCAACGTCTTCGACGCGGTCGACTGGCAGGACTCGCGCGGCGACGGGCTCGCCTGGGCCCACATCCAGGACCAGACCCTGTCCGTGCATGTGATGCGGATCACTGCAGAGGGCGGATACATGATCCAGACCTACAACCGAACCCTTGAAGGCAAGGGCATGAGCCTCAAGTACGTCAACGTCGCGAACGGCGAACCGCAGCGCCAGGTCGATGCCCGGCTGGTCAAGGTCGGCAACTAGCCGGGGCTCGGCGAGGACAGGCAATAAAACCGCGATCTCGACGTCACGCTCGAACGCTACAAGGATGACGGCTTCACGCTGAAATGGATCACGGTCATCCGCGACGCCGAAGACCGCCAGGTCGGCGACGACGTCAAGCGGCGCGAGGTCGAGGAAAACTTCATTCCGGTCGAGGACAAGGAAAACGTCTTCATCCTGTCGCCCGAGGGCGGTCTGTTCCAGAAATCCGAACTGCCAAATCCGTTGCGCGGCAACGCGGTGCGCTGGGCGGCGATCAACGGGAACACGATGACCGTCTATTCGCTGGCGATCAACGCGACCGGCGGCTCCGAACTTCAGGTCTATCGGCGCTCGCTCACCGACAAGGGCATGTCGATCCGGTTCCTGCGCCTGCAGGACGAGGAAGTGAAGGTACGCATGTCGGGCGAACTGGTGCGCACCCGGTAGGGCCTAGACGCCGCCGAACAGGCGCTGGAGCCAGCCCCATCGCAGCCGCCGTTTCAACTTCGCCACGCATGCCGCGCGATCGGGCCTGAAGTCTCGGATCATCCACCAGTTCTCAACAGCCGCCAGATGGTGCCCGATCTCGGGACCCTCGGGCACGCCCGCGGCGACTACGTCGGCGCCCTTGAGCGGAAACTCCGGCACGGCCCAGGTCTCGGGGAAACTAAGCAGCTCCATCCATTCCGCATCGGACGCGGTCTCCATCCCGGGCTGTTCCCCTGCCCCTGCCTCGCTGCGTGCCCAACTGACGACGACTGCATCCCGCCATGCATCGGGGCCCAGCGCATGGAGCCGAACCTTACGGGTGTGGGGATAAAGCTTCGGTGTCATGCCAGCGGGGATAGCCGCCATGGAGCTCAGGCGCCTGGCCGCGTTGTTCTCCAGGCGCAGGCGTTCCGCAGCAGCCACGGCATCGCCCGGGCCCGGCAGCAGCACCGCGAGACGGCGCAGCGGGTCGGGCGCACCAAGCGCTTCCTCCCGCGTCGCGATCGATGAGAGGCTGTCAGCCGGCGCCGGGTTCTCCGCGACCCGCAGCAACGCTCGGAACAAGTCGAGAAAGCCGGATTCGCGCAGCATCCGACCGGCGGCGGGGCACAGCAGCATCTTGAACAGCTCGTCGCGGATGCGCTCGCCCGAGAGGTTTGCGAGCAGCGGGAAATTCGCGCGGCACGCGGCGAGCCCTTCCGAATCGCAGGCCAGATCATCGAACTGCGCGTGGAACCGAAAAAACCGCATGATCCGCAGAGCGTCTTCCCGGATGCGCTCGCCCGCATCGCCGATGAAACGCACGCGCCGCGCCTCGACATCCGTCATGCCCCCGAGCGGATCGAAGATATTGCCGTCGAGATCCGCATAGAGCGCGTTGATGGTGAAGTCGCGCCGCGACGCGTCGGCCATCCAGTCGTCGGTGAAGGCGACGGTCGCGTGCCGGCCGTCGGTTTCGACATCGCGCCTGAGGGTGGTGATCTGGAACTGCTTGGCACCGAAGTTGGCGACCACCGTCCCGTGATCAATTCCGATATCGAGGGTCGCGATGCCCGCTTCGGCGAGCCGAGCCTTCACGGTGTCGGGCGGGTGGACCGTGGCGAGATCGACATCAACCACAGGCCGCCCCATCAGTGCGTCGCGCACGCAGCCACCGACACTCAGGACCGCCGGCACCGGATCGCCCGTCGCCTGCAGTGCCGCGAAGACGGCGCCGAGGTCGCCATCCGTCATCCACGCCTGCGGTTCGATATTTCGGGTCGGGCTCATTTCGTTCCGGGCCGGCCACGTGCGACCGGTCTTAGCTTGCGGCCGGCCGTCAGCGCCAGCGCGCCGTCTCGCCGGTCAGCACCTCATAAAGGTTCACGAGCATACCCGCGGTCGCGCCCCAGATGTATCTGTCCTCGAACGGCAACACGTAGAAATAGCGCCGCTTGCCCTGGAACACCCGGCTCTGGCGCTCGTGGTTGCCGGGATCGAGGATGAAGTCGAGCGGCACCTCGAACGCGTCGGCCACCTCGCCCGGCTCATAGACCATCTCGAAACCGGGCGCGACGAAACCGACCACGGGCGTGATCTCGAAACCCGTGCGAACCTCGTATGTATCGAGGCGACCGACCAGCTCGACCGAGGCCGGCGGGAGGCTGATCTCTTCCTCGGCCTCGCGCAGCGCGGCGGCCTCTGGGCTGACGTCGTCCGGATCGATCCGTCCGCCCGGGAAGCTGATCTGGCCGGCATGAGCGCGCAGGTCCGCGGCACGTTCGGTCAGGAGCACGGTGAGCCGTTCGCCGTGATCGACGAGCGGCACCAGCACGGCGGCGGGGATGAGCGGCGGTTTCGGCCGCATCCCGATCTCATTCAGATCGTGGTCGCCGCGGCGCGGCCCCGACGTAGCCGGGTCCTCGTCGTGCAGCATTTGCGATACGGCCATGCCGCTGCTGCGGCGGACATCGAGATGGAACTGGCTATCGCGGATGCGTTCGGCGATCCGCGCGCGGTCGGGAGCAATCCGGTTCATGAGCCCCCCGGTTCCGCGCCCGATTCTTCTCTGGGTTCGAGGCCGAAGAACATCCCGTAACTCCACACACCCAGCGGACCCGTGCCGGACTCCGGCTCCGCGAGTTCGGCAAGCTGGTAATAGACGGGCCGGGTCAGCAGGGCCTCGAGCCCGTCGCGCACATGAATATATGGTGACGGTTCGCCGGTCGATTCGTCGAACGCCACGCGGAGCGGATTTTCCGGCCCCGCTGTCACCGTTTCGTCAAGATTGGTGCGGAAGATGAGGCGCCGTCCGGGGCCCTGCCCGATCGCGTCCAGTTCGACCGCCGTGAACGGCGCATCGTCCACGTCGATGCGGCCGCGCTCGACCGGCGTCTCAAGCCAGTACTGGCCGTCGGGATCGCGCTTGAGCACCGATGAAAACAGCGTGACCAGCGGTTTACGCCCTATCGGGGAGCCGCGATAATACCAGGTCCCGTCGCGTCCGATTCGCATGTCGAAATGGCCGCAATCGATCGGTTCACGACGGGTTTCGCCCTCTGTGCGGGCCTTGCCGATCCGCTCGAACAGGCTTTGAGGATTGTTTGTATCGGAGCCCATGGTTCGCCCACATTAGCACTCGCGAGGAGTAAGGTGATGCCCACAGATGGTGTCGTGCGTTCGGAACTGGATGTTCCGGCCACGGATTCGATTTTCGCAGATATCGAGCGTGTGTGTGAACAGCTCTCCGCTGTACGCACCGGGATCGGCCGAGTCATCTTCGGCCAGCAGGAGGTGATCGATGAGATGATCATCACGCTGCTCGCAGGCGGTCACCTTCTGCTGCTGGGCGTTCCGGGACTGGCGAAGACGCGCCTCGTCGAGACCCTCGGCACCGTGCTCGGGCTCGACAGCCGCCGCGTGCAATGCACGCCCGACCTGATGCCCGCCGACATCATCGGTTCGGAAATTCTCGACGAGAATGAGGACGGTCGCAGTTTCCGTTTCATCCCGGGCCCGGTCTTCACCCAGGTCTTGATGGCCGACGAAATCAACCGCGCGAGCCCGCGCACCCAGTCCGCGCTGCTACAGGCGATGCAGGAGCGCGAGGTCTCCGTCGCCGGGCGCACCTACGCACTGCCGAGCCCCTTTCATGTGCTCGCGACCCAGAACCCGATCGAGCAGGAAGGCACCTATCCCCTACCCGAGGCACAGCTCGACCGCTTCCTCCTCCAGGTCAACATCGGCTACCCCGACCCGGACGCCGAACGCCAGATGCTGCTGGTGACGACCGGGCTCGAGGACCGCACGCCGACGCAGGTGATGGACGCCGCGCAGCTGATGGCCGCCCAGCAGCTCGTGCGCCGCCTGCCCGTGGGCGAGAGCGTGGTCGATACGATCCTCGCGATGGTCCGCTCGGGCCGGCCCGACACAACCAACCGCGAGGATGTGGCCAACTGGGTCGCCTGGGGTCCGGGCCCGCGCGCCAGCCAGGCGCTGATGCTGGCGACCCGCGCCCGCGCCCTGCTGCAGGGGCGCATTTCACCCTCGATCGACGACGTGATAGCGCTGGCGCCGGCCGTGCTCCGGCACAGGATGGCGCTCAACTTCGCTGCGCGGGCCGAGGGCCGCACGCTGGACGACGTGATCGACAGCCTGTGCAACCCGTTTAAGTAGGCGGTCGGCGCGATCCCGATATGACGTCCCCCTCAGTTCCCGCCACCCGCCGCGTCTCAGAAGAGATCGCGGCCGCCTTTCCGCCGCTGCTCGTGGCGGCGGACCGGGTGGCGTCAACCGTGGCGCAGGGAGTGCATGGCCGCCGACGGGTAGGACAGGGCGAGACCTTCTGGCAGTATCGCCGCTTCGCGTTCGGCGACAGCCCAACGGACATCGACTGGCGCCGCTCGGCGCGCTCGGACCGGCTCTACGTCCGGCAGACCGAATGGGAAGCAGCCCAGAGCGTCTGGCTGTGGCCCGACCTGACCGCGTCGATGCGTTACGCGTCGCGCCGCGATCTTCCGCAGAAACAGGATCGCGCCGCCGTCCTCGCGCTCGCACTCGCCTCGCTGTTGACCCGCGGCGGCGAGCGGATCGCGTTGCTGGACCGCCCCGAAGCGCCCGCCACCGGACGCGCCGTCATCGACCGGATCGCCATGACCGTCATGCACGCCATGGACGGCCCGCCGGAGAGCTACGACGTGCCGCCCGTTCCGGCCCTGCCACGCTACGGCACCGTGACGCTGATCAGCGACTTTCTGGTCGACGAGAAGGTTCTGTTGTCCTTCCTGCGTGATATGGCGGCGCGCGGCGTGCGGGGTCACCTGCTCCAGGTGCTCGATCCGAGCGAGGCGAAACTGCCGTTCCGCGGACGCACCCGGTTCCGCGGCCTGGAGACGGAGGGTGAACTGCTGGTCGGGCGCGCAGAATCGCTCCACGACGGATACATGTCGCGTCTCGACTCGCTACAGACTGCGCTCGCCACGTTCGCCCAGCGCGCCGGCTGGTCCTTCGGCATCCACCGCACGGACTCGGCACCCGAACCCGCGCTGCTGAGCCTGTTCATGGCAATGACCGACGCGCAGATGGCGGGGGCCTGACCGCGCATGCTGAGCATCGGCGCCCTGTCCTTTACCGTGCCGTGGCTGCTGCTCGCGCTCGCCGCGCTGCCGGCGCTGTGGTGGCTGCTGCGCGCGGTCCCGCCGGCGCCCTCCCAGGTCGCGTTCCCCGCGATCCGGCTGCTGTTCGGCCTACCCCAGCACGAGGAAACCCCGCACCGTACGCCCTGGTGGCTGCTTGCGCTCCGGCTCCTGCTTGCCGCGTTGGTCATCCTGGCGCTCGCCCATCCGGTCCTGGACCCCGGGCGCGTGCTGCGCACGAGCGGTCCGCTCGTGCTCGTGATCGACAATGACTGGAGTGCCGGCGATGCCTGGACCGAGCGCCAGGAGGCAGCGGCCGCGCTGATCGACGAGGCGGCGCGCGAGAACCGCAGCGTTTACATCGCGACAACGGCGCGGACGGCGGGCCGGACGCCGGAACCGTTGCGGCCGATGTCCCCGGCCGAAGCACGGGACCGCATCCGCTCCATCGCACCCCAACCCTGGACCGCCGAGCATGCGCCGGTGCGCGAACAGATCGAGACGCTAAGTCTGGATGGTCCGGCCAACGCCGTCTGGCTCTCGAGCGGCCTTGAAGACCCCGACACCGGCACCGCGCCACTGGCAGAAGCGTTGCAGCGGCTTGGCGCCCTGCGGGTGGTGCATCCGGTGCCCGCAGACCAGCCGCTCGTCATAGCGTTGAGCGAAAACGCGCCAGACGGCATCCGGGTTCGTGTGACGCGCGCCGAAAGCGAGGGCGCGCGCGGCAGGGCCCTCGTCGCCACCGACGAGGGCGGACGACTTCTCGGCCGGACGGCCTTTACTTTCGATGACGGCGCGGCGACGGCCGAGGTACTGCTCGCCATGCCGAGCGAACTGCGCAACCGTATTACCCGGGTCGGAATCGAGAATGCGAGCCACGCGGGCGCAGTGATGCTGTTCGACGAAAGCCTGCGCCAGCGGCCCGTCGGGATCGTCTCCGGCGACACCGCCCAGGTCGATCAGCTACTGATCGGCAACGCCTTCTACCTGAACCGCGCACTCGAACCCTTTGCCGAACTGCGCAACGGCGCGGTCGCGGCCCTGCTCGAGCGGCAGCTTGCGGTGATGGTCCTGTCGGACATCGGTAACCTGACCGAAACCGAGATATCGCAACTCGAAAGCTGGATCGACGGCGGCGGTGTCCTGGTGCGTTTCGCCGGCCCCAACCTCGCCGACGGCAGCGACCGGTTGCTGCCTGTCGATCTGCGCCGCGGCGGGCGGGTGTTCGGCGGCGTCATGAGCTGGGACCAGCCGGCGCGCCTCGCACCGTTCGACGCGACGTCGCCCTTCGCGGGTCTGCGAACGTCAGACGAGGTCATCGTGCGCCGTCAGGTTCTGGCCCAGCCCTCGCCGCAACTGGCGGGCAAGACCTGGGCACGGCTCGAGGACGGCACCCCGCTGGTAACAGGCGAGCGACGCGGCGACGGCTGGCTGGTCCTGTTCCACACGACGGCCAACGCCGAATGGTCGTCCCTCGCCTTTTCGGGACTTTACGTCGACATGCTGCGCCGGCTGATCGCACTCAGCCAGGGCGTCGCGTCCGACAGCATCGCCGCCCGGCCCTTGCCGCCCCTCGCCATACTCGACGGGTTCGGGCGGCTCTCCGAGCCGCTGCCGGACAGCCGCCCGCTGCCCGCGGGCAGCGACGCCGACTTGGCGCCCGGCCCCCGGACGCCGCCGGGATTCTATGGCGTGGACCAATCGCGCCGAGCCATCAATCTCGGGCCCCACCTCGCGCCGAAGATCTTCGACGACCACGCGCCGGGGGTCGAGACGGTCGCGTACGGGCCCTCACAGCAACGCCCGCTCAAGGTCTGGCTGCTCGTCGCGGCTTTCGGACTGTTGCTCTTCGACTTCCTTATTTCGCTCGTGCTGCGCGGGTTGACGCCGCGCCTGTCGCGCGGGGCAGCAACCGCCGCGATATGCCTGGCGCTCGCCGGTGGCCTGCTTGCGACAACCACGTCGCCCGGCTGGGCCCAGTCGAGCGACCGCTTCGCGCTCGAGGCCACGAAGGACACACGGCTGGCCTACGTGCTGACCGGCGACACGAAGGTCGACGAGACGAGCCGCGCAGGACTTGCAGGGTTGGGGCAGATTCTCGCCCGGCGCACTTCGATCGAGCCCGGCGCGCCGGTCGGACTGGATGTCGAACGCGATGAGCTTGCATTCTTTCCCCTGATCTACTGGCCGATGACCGACCGCCAGGCTCCGTTGTCGGACAGGGCCAGGGCGCGTCTCAACGACTTCATGCGCAACGGCGGCACGATCCTGTTCGACACCCGTGACCAGAACCTGTCAGGCATCGGCGGTGTCGGGCCGGGCACCCAGACATTGCGCGGTCTCGTGCAAGGGCTCGACATTCCGGCCCTGATCGAGGTCCCGGCCGACCATGTCATGACCAAGGCCTTCTATCTGCTGCACCAGTTTCCGGGCCGCTGGGAGGGTGGCCGGCTGTTCGTCCAGAAGCCCGATGAACGGGTCAATGACGGCGTGTCCTCGGTCATTATCGGCGCCAACGACTTCGCAGCCGCCTGGGCAATCGACAATACCGGCCGTCCGATGTTTTCCGTGGTGCCCGGAAGCGCCCGTCAGCGCGAGCTCGCGTTCCGGTTCGGGGTCAACCTGGTCATGTATGCCCTCACCGGCAACTACAAGGCCGACCAGGTGCATGTCGATGAAATCCTGGAACGGCTCGGGCAGTAGCGATGAGCGCATCCTCGATCATCTGGAACCCGTTGCTTCCCGTGGACATCCTGATCGCGATGGCGGTGCTCGGCGGTCTCGTGATGCTCGCCGGTTTCTTCGCGCCGCGCCCGGGTCTGCCCGCGCCGGGTGTCGTTTGGCGCATCGCTGCGACGGCTGCGGTGCTGTGCGCGCTCGCCAACCCGTCGATCGTCATAGAGGATCGCACGCCGCTCACGGATATCGGGCTTGTCGTCGTTGACCGGTCCCAGAGCCAAACGATCGGCGACCGGCGCGTACAGACCAACGCGGCACTGTCGCGGGTTGCCGACTGGGCCGCTTCGCAAACCAACTTCGAGCTGCGGGTCGTCGAAGTGCCCGCCCCGGCGGATGCCCGGATCCCGACCGGCCCATCCGGGCTGCGCGACGGCACCCACCTGTTCGAAGCGCTCGACCGCGCCCTGATCGACATACCGCGCGACCGCTTCGCCGGCGCGATGCTGATCACCGACGGCCGGGTACACGATCTGCCGGACAATGTCGCGGCGCTCGACACGGGCGGGCCGGTGCATGCCGTGCTGACCGGCGAACGGGACGCCGGCGACCGAAAGCTCACCATCGTCGAGAATCCAGGCTTCGGAATCGTCGGCCAGACTGTCCGCCTGACGCTGCGGATCGACGAGCCCTCCGCGGTTCGCGCGCGCCAGGTACAGGTGACAATCCGGCGCGACGGTGCCGCGGACGGACGGACAATCCTCGCGCCGGTCGGGGTCGATCACAGCATCGACCTGGTCGTCGATCGCGGCGGGACGAGCGTATTCGAGCTGTCCGTGGGACCCGGCCGCGAAGAACTGACACAGGCCAACAATCGCGCGGTCGTAACGGTCCACGGTATCCGCGACCGGCTGCGGGTGCTGCTGGTCTCCGGCGCACCCCACCCCGGGGAACGGACCTGGCGCAACCTGTTGAAGGCCGACCCGTCGGTCGACCTGGTGCATTTCACGATCCTGCGGCCGCCGGAGAAGCAGGACGGGACCCCCGTCCGCGAGCTCAGCCTCATCGCCTTTCCCTATCGCGAACTGTTCGAGGTCAAGCTCAACGATTTCGACCTGATCATCTTCGATCGCTACCGGCGCATGGGCGTGCTGCCGTCCATCTACCTGCGCAACATCGTCAACTATGTGGAATCCGGTGGCGCGCTTCTCGAGGCAACCGGCCCCGAGGTGACCCCGGCCACCAGCCTCTATCGCACGGCACTGGCGAGCGTGCTTCCCGGCGAGCCGACCGGGACCGTGACCGAGGCACCCTACATTGCGGACGTCAACGAGACCGGCCGCCGCCACCCCGTGACCGCAGCGCTTCCCGGGATCGGGCTCGCCGAGGGCGACACACCCGACTGGGGACGCTGGTTCCGACACGTTGATGCGCGCCCGAAGTCAGGCACCGTGGTGATGGACGGCCCCGACGGCCGGCCGCTGCTGATCCTGGACCGGGTCGGCGAGGGGCGCGTCGGGCAGTTCCTGAGCGATCACATCTGGCTCTGGGCGCGCGGCTTCGAGGGAGGCGGCCCCCACAACGAGCTGCTGCGCCGCCTCGCGCACTGGCTGATGAAGGAACCGGAACTCGAGGAGGATCGGCTCACCGCGACGGTGCGCGGCGACACGATCGAGATCGTCCGCCATAGCCTGGCGCCCGATCCTGCTCCGGTGGTCGTCACCGGTCCCACCGGCGAGACCACGACCTTGACGCTCGAGGAGCTGGGTGACGGCCGCGCAGTCGGCAACATGGCGGTTGTCGAGACCGGCATCTACCGGCTGGACGACGGCAGCCGGACGGCCGTCGCCGGTGTCGGCACCATCAACCCCGTCGAGTTTGCCGACATGACCGCAACCGATGCGCTCCTGCGGCCGGTGGCCGCAGTGACCGGCGGCGGGGTGAACTGGCTGTCTGAATCTGGCCCGCCCGACATCCGGCGCGTCCGTCCGGGACGCGGACTCGCCGACGGTGGAGCTCAGAATGTTTCGGCGGATTGGCTCGCGTTCCAGCGCAATGGTGCCTCGGCGGCAACAGGGGTCCGGGAAATGCCGTTTCTGCCAGCACTCGTTCTTCTGTTCGCTATCGCCGGACTACTACTTGCCGCATGGCGGCGCGAAGGAAAGTAACACTGCACCTTGCGACGGAGTGCGCACCCGATTAAATTAACCTTGTGGTTAAATATAATCTTGACCGGACCTTCGCGGCCCTGGCGGACCCCACCCGCCGCGCGATCCTCGCACGCCTCGCTGAGGGCCACGCCACCGTCGGCGAACTGGCAGAACCCTTCGACATGTCGCTGCCCGCCGTCTCGAAGCACCTCAAGGTGCTCCAGCAGGCCGGGCTGATCGAACGTCGGCGAGACGGCCGACGTCAGATCTGCGCCGTTCAGGCGGCGCCACTCCAAGACGCAGACGAATGGCTTGCCCGATATCGCGCGTTCTAAGATGGCCGGCTGAATTCGCTCGCGCAGTTTCTCGAGCAAGCCGACGGCAAGGACGCGATATGTCGGACGCGCCCCACATTGCCGAAGCCCCCGACGCGACGCGGACACTCAGCCTGTCGCGCCGGCTCTCCGTTCCGGTCGAGCGGCTCTATGCGGCCTGGACGGACCTGGACCTGGCAGCATGAGGGCCAGATGCAGGGACTCGAGACGTTTCTCGATCTGAAGTTAAAGGCACTGGACGATGGCACATCGGAGCTTCGTCTGACCCTTACGATGCTAACGAACCCGGAAATGGCCGAAGGTCACGCCGAGGGCTGGCAGAGCGCCTTCGAATGCCTTTATGCTTTTCTGGCCAACTGACGAGTACCAGTTCGACATTCGAACAGCGGTCCTCGACAAACCCTGCCGTGCGTCCAACCTAAAAGCGGAGTTATCGCCGCATGCGCGCAAGGAGACGAAGATGGGCGTGATGATCGAAGGCGTCTGGCAAGCCGGAGAGCCGCAGAGAACCGGCAAGGACGGCAAGTTCAGCCGCCCCGAGACCTCCTTCCGGAACTGGATCACCGCCGACGGCAGCCCGGGCTCGACCGGTACCGGCGGGTTCAAGGCCGAAGCCGGCCGTTATCACCTTTATGTCTGCCACGCATGTCCGTGGGCGCACCGGACCATGATCTTCCGCACCCTGAAGGGCCTGGAGGACGCGATCTCCGTTTCCGTGGTGCACTGGTACATGGCCGAGAATGGCTGGACCTTCGAACCCGGCGACGGGGTCATCCCCGACTCGGTAATCGGCGCCAACTACCTGCATCAGGTCTACAAGGCCGCCGACCCCGAATACACGGGGCGGGTCTCGGTGCCCGTGCTCTGGGATCTCGAGACCGGCACCATCGTGAGCAACGAGTCCGCCGAGATCATCCGCATGTTCAACAGCGCATTCGATGCGATCGCGGAGCATCCGGAGCGCGATTATTACCCGGTGGAGCTGCGTGACGAGATCGACACCGTCAACGAGCGCGTCTACCAGACCCTGAACAACGGCGTGTACCGGTCCGGTTTCGCCCGCTCACAGGAAGCCTACGATGCGGCCGTCACCGATCTGTTCGAGACGATGGACTGGCTGGAAGACCGCCTGTCCCGCCAGCGCTACCTCGTGGGCGACCGGGTCACGGAGGCCGACTGGCGGCTGTTTACCACCCTGCTGCGCTTCGACCCGGTCTATCACGGCCACTTCAAGTGCAACATCCGTCGGCTGATCGACTATCCCAACCTCTGGAACTACACCCGCGAGCTCTACCAGGTGCCGGGCGTGACCTCGACGATCAACCACGACCACATCAAGACCCACTATTATGGCAGCCACGAGACCGTGAACCCGACGCGCATCGTGCCGCTGGGCCCGGCAATTGATTTCACCGCGCCGCACGACCGCGCGCGCCTGGAGGCTGCGGCATGATCGACGTCACATCGCTCGACGACCTGGGCCATTTCCGCAACGAGTGGCTCGACGCGCACCACCACTTCAGCTTCGGCAGTTACATGAATCCCGAACGCATGGGTTTCGGGCCGCTGCGGGTGTGGAACGACGACACCATCGTCGCCAGGGGCGGCTTCCCGCCCCACGGCCATCGCGACATGGAGATCATCACCTATGTCCGCGAGGGCGCGATCACCCATGAGGACAATCTCGGCAATCGCGGGCGCACGGAGGCCGGCGACGTCCAGATCATGAGTGCCGGCACCGGCATCCAGCACTCGGAGTTCAACCTGGAGGACGAGACGACCCGCATCTTCCAGATCTGGATCCTCCCCGACCGGGACGGCCACCCCCCGCGCTGGGAAACCAAGACCTTCCCGCGCGGCGAACATGCGGGCCGGCTCGTGCTTCTCGCGTCGGGCCGGGAACAGGACGCGGCGCTGGGCGCACCCGCCATTCACCAGGACGCGGCGCTGTTCGGCGCCACCCTGTCGGACGGCCAGAGCGTCACCCACCGGCTCGCGGACGGGCGGAAAGGCTATCTCGTGCCCTCGCGCGGCACGGTCACGGTGAACGGCACCGAGGTCGGCGAGCGTGCCGGCGCGGCCATGGCGGGCGAGCCGGAGGTCACGATCACGGCCGTCGGCGACGCCGAGATCGTCCTCGCCGACCTGCCCTGACGCGCGGGCGCATCAGAAAGACGAGTTCGGCTCCTCCAGGAACGCGATCTCCTCGGCCGTGCTGGCACGGCCGAGGGTTTCATTACGGTGCGGGAAACGTCCGAAGCGCGCGACGACGTCGCGATGCCGGACCGCGAAGTCCAGGCTGACATCCTCCGCATCCCCGTCCGCCAGTTCGCGGAACAGCCGGACACAGTCCTCCTGGTCCGCCAGTGCCTCGCTGTGCATCAGCGGCATGTAGAGAAACTTGCGTTCGTCCTTCCCGAGTTCCGCGTCGTGGCCCGCCTCGAGCGCGCGGCGCGTGAGCGCCAGCGCCGCCGGATCGGCGGACCAGGCCTCGGGCGAGCCCCGGTAGAGGTTCCGCGAGAACTGGTCGATCAGGATGATCAGCGCCAGGCAGCCGCGCGGTGTCGCGGCCCAGTCGTCGAGGCCGCCGGCGCGGGCCGCCTCGAGCGCGCCCGCGAAGCGTTCGCGAATCTTCGCGTCGAACGCATCGGAGCGCTCGAACCAGTCCGCGGGACTCGCCTCCGTGAACCAGAACTCCAGAACCGTGTCCGCCGTCACCCGCATCGTTTCGTCTCCGTCTCCGCTGCGGTTCAGTTCCCCCGCCCCGGTTGATATACACCCACCATGCCGCCTGCACCGGATTCGAAATGACCAACAAGCTCAACCGGGAGTCCATCCGCGACGGGGAAGTCTATCGCATGCTCAAGCAACAGGAGCATGTGACCAATATCCGTCCGCTGACCGACGCGGAACGCGCCGCCAGGCTCGCGGAGTTCTTCGCGCGCGCCCCCGGGCGCGACGTTTGGGTCTTCGGCTACGGGTCGCTGATCTGGAACCCGGCCATCCACTTCAGCGAGATGCGCACCGCCCGTGTCTGGGGCTACCACCGCTCCTTCTGCCTGCGCACGACGCTGGGTCGGGGCTCGCCGGAGACGCCCGGACTGGTCCTGGCGCTCGATCGCGGCGGGTCGTGCAACGGCGTCGTCTTCAAGCTGCCCGAGGGCCGGGAGAAGGACGAGCTGTCCATCGTCTGGGACCGGGAGATGGCGGTCGAGAGTTATGCCGCCGCCTGGGTTCGGGCGATGACACCGGACGGTCCGGTCGACGCCGTCACCTTCGTCATCAATCGCGACAACGAGCGCTATGTCGGCAGGCTGCCCGAGGAAAACGTCGTGGAGTACCTGGCGACGGCCGAGGGCTATCTCGGAACGTGCGCGGAGTATCTCGAGAACACCGTCGAGCACATGCGCGCGGCCGGCATTCGCGACCGGCAGATGTACCGCCTGCAGGAACTCGTGCGCGCACGCCGGCAACGAGACCCGGCGGCGACGTCGGAGGAATAGGCTTTAAGGGTTGGCTGGGGCGGCAGGGTTCGAACCTGCGATCACGGGATCAAAACCCGATGCCTTACCACTTGGCTACGCCCCAATGCCGACCGTGGGGATTATATCGCGCCTGACGATGCGATCCGCAAGCCGCGCCGATCAATCGAAGCTCTGGTGGATGTCGCCGTCGGCCCGCATGAGATCGAGATCCGCCGCGACCATTTCCTTCACGAGCTGCGGGAAGGGCGTCGTGTGCTCCCAGCCGAGTTCGTGCTTCGCCTTGGACGGGTCGCCGAGCAGCAGATCGACCTCGGTCGGACGGAAGTAGCGCGGGTCTATCGCGATCAGCGTCTCGCCCGTCTTCACATCCTCGCCGACCTCGTCGACCCCTTCGCCGTGCCAGGCGATCTTGCGGCCGACCTCGGCGAAGGCGAGCTCGACGAACTCACGCACCGCGTGGGTCTCGCCGGTCGCGAGGACAAAATCGTCGGGCGTGTCATGCTGGACGATCCGCCACATGCCCTCGACATAGTCGCGCGCGTGGCCCCAGTCGCGCTGCGCGTCCAGGTTGCCGAGGAAGAGCTGCTTCTGGAGCCCGAGCTCGATCGCCGCGACCGCGCGGGTGATCTTGCGGGTGACGAACGTCTCGCCGCGGATCGGGCTCTCATGGTTGAACAGGATGCCGTTCGAAGCATGCATCCCGTACGCCTCGCGATAGTTCACCGTGATCCAGTAGCCGTAGAGCTTGGCCGCGGCATAGGGGCTGCGCGGATAGAAGGGCGTGGTCTCGCTCTGGGGCGTTTCCCGGACCTTGCCATAGAGCTCCGAGGTCGAGGCCTGGTAGTAGCGCACCGTATCCTCGAGCTTCAGGATCCGGATCGCCTCGAGCAGGCGCAGCGCCCCCATCGCGTCCGCGTTGGCCGTGTACTCGGCCGTCTCGAAACTGACCTGCACGTGGCTCTGCGCCGCCAGGTTGTAGATCTCGGTCGGCTGCACCTCCTGGACCAGGCGGATCAGGTTCGTCGCATCCGTCATGTCGCCGTAATGGAGATGGAACGCCACGCCGGCCTCGTGCGGGTCGCGATAAAGATGATCCACCCGGCCCGTGTTGAACGACGACGAGCGGCGTTTCACGCCGTGGACCTCGTAACCTTTCTGCAGTAGCAGCTCGGCTAGGTAGGCCCCGTCCTGTCCGGTCACGCCGGTGATGAGGGCAACATTTTCGGCCATGAAAAAGGCTCCGCTTCGAGATGCTGTCCAGCATACATATGTATGCACCGGGCGGCTGGCGGCGCGACTATACGTGTCCCCCCGAAGCGCAGACAAGACCGGAGCCTGGGCCGTTGAAATGTGCCCCCAGGCCTTCGAGCGTCTGCTCCCGAATTCGAGAAACCGATGCCCGTAACCTGACCCCCGCCCGCACCACGGATGGGCATCGGGCGGGACCATGCGTGGCAGTGCATGAGGTCCCACATGCCCTCGCACGTATCCGAACCAAACCATGCCGGGCGGCGCCTCGACCGGCGGTCCGGAACGCGATCAGTTTATTTATTGTGCAACGAGGGCAATAAATTTCAGTGTATAACCGGTCGTACCCGGGCTGACCGTCGGGAATCCCGAATCCAGGCGATGCTGACGGCGCTCGGTTTCGCCCCCGGCCCGGCCGACGATACGCTCACCCCGATGACCCGGGACGCGATTCTCAAGTATCAGCGCGCGCTTGGCCTCGACATCACGGGCGAGCCGTCGGAAGAACTGGCTGCCCACCCGCGGCAATTGACAGGAAATCGGAACTAGGCTGCGCCGACGCGGGTTCGTGTCGCGCGCACCCACCAGCCCGGCGCGGCGGCGGCGATCGCATCGCCGGCCCGCGCGCAGGTCTCCGGGTCGTCGAAGATCGCAAAACAGGTCGGTCCGCTGCCGCTCATACGCGCAAGCCGGCATCCATCCTGGTGTCCAAGCGCGTCCAGGACGTCGCCGATCGCCGGACAGAGGGCCTGCGCGGGTCCGGTGAGATCGTTGCGCTGTCCCTCGAGATAGGAAACCAGCTCGGACGGGCTACGAAGATCGGGCAAGATATCGGACCCACCCGCCAGAGCCGCCGTGGCGTCGTACGCGTCGAACACCTCGGCGGTGCTCAGCGGCAGGCCGGGATTGACCAGAAGAAGATCCACTTCCGCGACGTCCGCCATGGGCCGCACCCGGTCTCCCCGGCCGCTCACCCACGCCGTCCGGCTCGATAGGCAAATGGGGACATCCGCACCGAGACGTCCGGCGAGCGCGAGAATCTCCGGTGCGTTCTCCGATATGCCCCATTCGCGGCATACCAGCCGGATCGCCGCACCGGCATCGGCCGATCCGCCGCCGAGACCGGCGGCGACCGGAATGTTCTTCTCGAGCGCAACGGCGAAATCCCCTACGCGTCCATAAATTTCGGCGACCCCTGCAATCGTGCGTACCGTAAGGTCGTCGGCCGCCCCCTCCGGCAACGCATCCGCGAATCGTCCAGAACGCGTAAACTCAAAGCGCCCGGCCGGCGCAAGCCGCATGCGGTCCCCGAACGCCGTGAAAACGACAAGGCTTTCGAGCGGGTGGTAACCGTCCGCGACGCGTGGACCAACATGCAGGAAGAGATTGATCTTCGCCGGCGCGGTTGTTTCTCGCGCGGTGCCGCCGGGCGTCGTGTCGGCCGTTCGGGACACGTGCCTAGATATCGCGTTTTTTGCCAGGCTGCAGCGGCTCCGGCATCTTTTCGCCGTCGAGCTTCAACCGGATCTCGCGTTCGACGTCTTCGTCGGGCTCGAGGGACAGGGCGCGCAACCACTGGAAACGGGCTTCGAGTTTACGGCCGACCGCCCAGTAGGCATCGCCGAGATGACCGTTGATCACCGGATCGCCGGGCTCGAGCGCCACCGCGCGTTCGAGATGGATCACCGCATTCTCGAAATCTCCCACCCGATAGAGAACCCAGCCGAGTGAATCGGTGATGTAGCCATCGCGCGGGCGCTTCTCGACCGCGGTCTCGATCATCTTCTTCGCCCGCTCGAGCTGCACACCCTGCTCGACCCAGCTGTAACCGAGATAGTTCAGCACCAGCGGCTGGTCGGGGGAAAGCTCGAGCGCCCGCAGGAAGTCATCCTCGGCCCGCTCCCACTGCTTGGACCGCTCTAGTGCAATGCCCCGCGTATACAATAGCCCCCAGCCGGGCTCTCCATCGAGCCTACCGATGGCAAGGTCGTAGGCGTCGACCGCGGCCTCGAACTTTTGGGTCACCCGCAGCAGGTCGGCCATCGCGCGCGCCGCATCGGCCCGCTCGGGCCGCTCGGACGTCATCTTCCGCAGCAGACGAATCGCGGCTTCGCTCTCGCCGTTCGCATGCATCGCGTCGGCAATGCCGAGCCGCGCATACCAGCCGTATGGCGAGTCAGGATCGATTTCCTCATACGCCTCGATCGCCAGGTCATCGCGATTGCGCGCCTCGAAAAGCTCGGCGAGCGAGAATGTCGCGGACGCGTCGCCCGGCGAGAGATCGAGCGCCATGCGCGTGAACAGCATCGCCTCGGTCCGCAGTCGCTCGCGGTTGAGAAGGCTCGCGATATTGGTGAAGACCTCCGCCACGCCCCTGCGCACCTCAGTTACCGGCCGCAAGGGCTCCGCCCAACCCTCGACGACATCGCGTACCGGGTCGATGAGCAGCGTTTGCGGATTCCGATCCGCGAAGTCCGCGACCAGCGCAGCGGCCTCATCGCGGTTTCCGGCGCGCACGAGAAAACGGGCGAACGCATCAACCAGTTGCAGCGAGGGCCGGCCGCCCGAAGCGGCCAGTGTCTGCCGGAATGCCGCCTCCGCGCCGACGGGATCGCCGCCAAGGTCCGCGATCAGCGCCCGGTGGAACCCCGCGACCGGTGCGAGGCCAGTATTCGCGGCCATGGTCTCGAGCGCCGCGATGCCGTCGGTCGTCCGCCCTTGTCCGGCAAGCGACCACGCCCTGAGCAGCGGCGCCACAATCGTGTTGATCCCGGAATCGGGAACGGCGTCTAGGAGTTCGAAGATGCGCTCATAGGCGCCGTCCTGGAACGCACGCACGACCAGTGTGTAGACCACCAGCGGGTCGTTCGGGCGCAATGCGATGAGCTCGTCGGCGATCGCGGCCGCTTCATCGAAGCGACCGGCGCCTATCATCACGAGATGGGCACGCCGCTGCATGATTTCGCTGTTGGGCACCGCGTCCAGGACGCCGGACGTGATTTCCGCCGCAGCAACCAGGTTGCCAACGGATTCGGCATGCCGGGCCGCCAGGAAACGTCCAGCCACGGAGAGCCCGGGTTCGAACGGTGCGCCCTCGAGATCCGCCTGAAATCCCGGCGGACCCGCGCGATTCTCCGTCGCGGCAGCAGCGGGTAAACTTGCAAGCAAGGCGATGGCGAGACCGGCCCAGAAAGTTAGTTTTAAGCGCATCACGTATCCAAATCGTCCCGAATATCTATGCCCGACGAGCAGCCGAGTCGAATCTAGCGGCACCCCGCCGACGGGGTGCCACAACTTGTCGTGACGGGCACGTCATCTACATATTGGGATAGTTCGGTCCGCCGCCACCCTCGGGCGCGACCCAGACGATGTTCTGGGTCGGGTCCTTGATATCGCAGGTCTTGCAGTGAACACAGTTCTGCGCATTGATCTGTAGCCTCGGGTTGGACCCGTCGTCGTCGCGCAGGATCTCGTAGACCGAGGCCGGACAGAAACGCTGTTCCGGCGCATCATACTGTTCGAGGTTCACCGTGATCGGAACATCCGGGTCCTTGAGCGTGAGGTGAACCGGCTGGTTTTCCTCGTGGTTGGTGTTCGAGATGAACACCGACGACAGCTTGTCGAAGCTCACCTCCCCATCGGGTTTCGGATAGTCGATCGGCTGATGCTTCGACTTGGGCTCCAGCGCCTCGTAATCGGTATGCCCGTGCTTAAGGGTCCAAGGCGCGCGGCCGCGCAGAACGACCTGGTCTAGGCCGGCCAGCAGAGTGCCCATCATCAGGCCGAACTTGAAGGCCGGCCGGAAGTTTCGCGCCCGAACGAGTTCCTTATAGGCCCAGCTTTCCCTGAAGGCCGCGGTGAACCCCGACAGGACGGGCGTGGCGGTCGTGTCCGCGAGGGCCTCGAACGCGGCGTCCGCGGCGAGCATCCCGGACTTCATCGCGGTGTGGGTGCCCTTGATCTTGGGCACGTTCAGCGTGCCGGCCTCGCAACCGATAAGGGCGCCGCCGGGGAACACCATCTCGGGCAGGGACTGCACGCCGCCTTCGTTGAGCGCGCGGGCGCCATAGGAGACGCGCTTCCCGCCCTCGAAGGTGGGCCGAATGGCCGGATGGGTCTTGAAGCGCTGGAATTCGTCGAAGGGCGAGAGGTAGGGATTCTTGTAGTCGAGCCCAATCACGAAGCCGACCGCCACCTGGTTGTCCTCCAGGTGATAGAGGAACGAGCCGCCATAGGTGGCGCGGTCAAGCGGCCAGCCCGCACTGTGCATCACCAGGCCCGGCCGGTGTTGCGCCGGATCAATCTCCCAGAGCTCCTTGATGCCGATGCCGTAGGTCTGCGCCTCGGCGTTGGCGCGCAGGTCGAACCGGTCCATCAGCTGACGGCCCAGATGCCCGCGGCAACCCTCCGCGAAGAAGGTGTAGCGGGCATGCAGCTCGATACCTTGCGCATAGTTGGCGGTCGGCTCGCCGTCGGCGCCGACACCCATATCGCCTGTCGCAACACCCTTCACGGCGCCATCCGCATCGAACAGGACCTCCGTCGCCGCGAAGCCCGGGTAGATTTCAACGCCCAGCGCTTCTGCCTGTTCGCCCAGCCAGCGACAGAAATTGCCTAGCGAGATGATGTGATTCCCGTGATTCTTAAGGGTCGGGGGCAAAAGCCCCGTCGGAATCGAGGTCGCGCCGGACTCGCGCAGGAACAGGAACTTCTCGTCGGCGACCGGCGTGTTGACCGGTGCACCGCGATCGCGCCAGTCGGGGATGAGCTCGTCGAGCGGGCGGGTCTCTAGGACGGCGCCGGACAGGATATGAGCACCGACCTCCGAACCCTTTTCCAGAACGCAAATGCCCAGCTCGGTATCCGCCGCCGCGGCGCGCTGCTTGAGCTGGATCGCCGCCGCCAGGCCCGACGGGCCCGCGCCGACGATTACGACATCGTAGGCCATCGATTCGCGTTCGGTGCCCTGCTCGCTCATGTTAAGACTCTCCACGACTCGATTAGGATCGGTGCCAAAAGAACCATGACCCAACGCGAAGCACAACCGGGCGATGGCCGGTCGACCATATGTCGCGCCGGCCACGAGGCGCGTGTATGACGACCGGGCAACAAACCCAGGACGCGCTGGTGGCCGCGCTACGCTGGCAAGTCGAGGCTGGCGCGGACGAGGCCATACTCGACGCGCCGGTTGACCGTTTCGTGGCGCCCCCGCCCAAACCGACGCCCAAAACCGAACCGGTGCCTGAAGCGAAACCGAAGCCAGGGGCGAAGCGACCGGATGTTGTGCCGAACGTCGCACCGCCGCCGGCCGCGCCACCCAACCTTGCGCCCGCGGACACGGTGAACTCGACCGCGCGCGACCTCGCGGGCGGATGCAATGATCTGGGCGCCCTGCGCGATGCGCTCGCGGCGTTTGATGGTTGCGCGTTGAAGACGACCGCGACGAACCTGGTGTTCGGCACAGGCGCCGCCGACGCGGACATCATGCTCATTGGCGAGGCACCTGGCCGCGACGAGGACCGCGAGGGACGGCCATTTGTCGGCGCCAGCGGACAGCTGCTCGACGCGATGCTCGGGTTTCTCGATCTGGACCGAGAGACAAACGTCTACATCACGAACATTCTGCCGTGGCGGCCGCCCGGCAACCGGCAGCCCACGGGTGCCGAAATTGCCGCCTGCCTGCCGTTTCTGGAACGCCATATCGCCCTCGTCGCACCGAAACTCCTTGTGTTCCTCGGCGGGACGGCGGCAAAGACGCTGCTGAACCGGACCGAAGGCATCACGCGGCTGCGCGGACAGTGGTACGACTACACCTTGCCAGCGAACGGCGGGGTCGACAGCACCGCGATCCCGGTGATGGCGACGCTGCACCCGGCCTATCTCCTGCGCCAGCCGGCCCAGAAACGTGCCGCCTGGATCGACCTGATCGCGGTCCGAGAAAAACTGGACACGCTGGAAACACCCCTCGAAGTTTAACGAATTGTGAAGCCGCGACGCGGTAACTTGTCATACGAGCCCCTCGGGTTGTATCTAGGCCCGCGTGTTCAACAGAAACGGAAGCGCTGTGAGAAATCGGTTCGCCGTACCGCTGGCCATCGCCGCGCTCCTGTTCGCAACGAGCATTAGCCCCGGCGATGTGCGGGCGCAGCAACCTAAACCGCGCCCACTCGAGATGGCTCTCGTCGGGCCCGGAACGCTCGTCATCCCCGGCATCGGATCCGTCGATGGCCTCCTGTCTGCGGCGGATGTCGCACGTTATCAGCGCGTCTTCGAGCTCCAGGAAACCGGCGACTGGAACGCCGCCAACGCAATTATCGCGCGCATCCAGGATCGCCGACTGATGGGGCATGTCGAAGCTCAGCGCTATCTCCACCCGACCAGGTACCGTTCACGCTTCACCGAACTGCGCGCCTGGATGGCGGCACACGCCGACCACCCGCAGGCACGCCGCATTCACCGGCTCGCCGTGCTGCGTCAGCCGAAGGGTGCCCGCGCCGCACAGGCGCCGGTCACGCACACCCTGCCGATCCTCGGGGAAGTCGTGCGCAAGGCGTCTGAGAGTAGGCCGCTCTATTCCCGGGCGGCGACCCGGGGCGGACGGCAGGTACAAAGTGACATCCGCCGCCGCGTAGCCCGCGGCTGGCCGACAGGGGCCAAACAGCTTCTTGAACAGCGCAGCGCACAGCGGCTTCTGGACCACACCCAGATCGCGCAGGCCTGGCGAACCATTGCGCGCGGCTATTTCCGCGCCGGGAAGGACACGGAGGCCCTCGAGGCGGCCTGGGCGGCGGATGTGATCGCGCCGGGTGCGTCCCCGCTGGCCTACTGGTGGGGCGGGCTCGCCGCCTGGCGGCTGGGCAAGACCCAGGACGCGGAAACATTCTTCAGCACGCTGGCGAACTCTACACTGGCGGCGGACTCCCTCGCGGCCGCTGGCGGCTTCTGGGCGGCGCGCGCCGCCATCGCCAACGGCCATCCCGACCGGGTCACGGCACTGCTAGAAATCGGAGCCGTCCACGAACGCCACTTCTACGGACTGCTGTCGCGCCGAGCCCTCGGCGTGACGTCGCAATTCGACTGGAAGAAGCCGAGCCTCGGCTTCGTCGCATATCGCGATGTAGCCGACACCCGCATCGGCGCACGGGCGATCGCCCTGCTGCAGGTTGGCCGCGAACATGAAGCGGAACTCGAACTCCTCAATCTTGCCGCCGCCCGCCCGACGCTTTTGCCCGATGTCCTCGCCCTCGCCGCAAGCGCAAGCCTGCCGGCGGCCTCGCTCAAGCTGTCCGGCTTCGCCGAACCTCGCTCGGAGCTCGCCGCCGCCTATCCGGTTCCCGACTGGCAGCCGGCAGACGGATATGCGGTCGACCAGGCACTGGTATTTGCGTTCGTGCGCCAGGAATCCGCATTCAACCGCCGCGCCAAGAGCCACGCCGGCGCCCGCGGGCTGATGCAGCTCATGCCGCGAACCGCGAGCTATGTCGCGCGGGAGCGCGAGCTTCGCGGACGTGGCAAGTACAAGCTGTTCGACCCCGAGCTCAACCTCGCGCTCGGTCAGCAATATATCGAGCTGCTAATGTCCGAGCGCGGAATCCAGCAGGACCTGTTCCGCACGGCGACGGCCTACAATGCGGGGCCCGGCAATCTCAGGAAGTGGGAACGCAGCATTGCCCATGGCGACGATCCGCTGCTCTTCATCGAGAGCCTACCCTCCCGCGAGACGCGCGCGTTCGTCGAACGCATCCTGACCAATCTCTGGATCTACCGCGACCGCCTCGGGCAGAACTCGCCCTCCCTCGACGACATCGTCGCGGGCCGGTGGCCACACTACACGGCGCAGGACGCAAATGCCGGGAACTAAGACCGATCCGGAGTTTAAGCCGGTCCGCATCGCCATTCTGACGATCTCCGACACCCGCGACATGAACGATGACCGCTCGGGCGACACTCTGAGCGAACGCGTGCAGGAAGCAGGCCATGTTCTCGCCGCGCGCGAGATCGTTCGCGACGACCGCGCGGCCATCGCCGACCGGTTCCGCAGCTGGTCCGCCGACCCCGAGATCGAGGTAATTATCTCGACCGGCGGAACCGGCGTCACCGGCCGCGATGTCACGCCCGAGGCGCTCAGCGATGTCGTGGAGAAACGGATCGACGGATTCGGCGAATTGTTCCGCTGGATCAGCTTCCAGAAGATCGGAACGTCGACGGTTCAGTCCCGCGCCGATGCGGGCGTGCTGACCGGCACCTATATCTTTGTGCTGCCGGGCTCGCCCGGCGCATGCCGCGACGGCTGGGACGACATCCTCAGGGACCAGCTCGACATTCGGCACAAGCCGTGCAACTTCGCCGAGCTCCTGCCGCGTCTGTGCGAGCATGAGGGGCGCGAGCCGCTCTGACGCCGGTGACGGACGCCCTCGACCCCTACGCCATTGCCGAACGTTTGCGGCGCTCCGGCAATTTGCCCGACATACACGCCGCGGATCTGAGCATTCACGCAACTAAGGGCGTGTCCCACGACCACTGGCGGGTGGGCGAGACCGGCGCGATCCTGCGTATTCCACGCATGAACCAGTGGGGTCTCGATGCCGACGACGCGCTCGCCTACCAGGCGGCGGCCTTCGACCGGGCAGCGGCCAGCGGCCACACGCCCCCCTGTCTCGCGGTGCTCGAACCCGATGCGACACTGCCGCGCGGCGCGCTGCTCGTCACGCGGATCGAGGGCCGCGCGCCGGTGCTGCCCGACGACCTGCCAGCGATCGCCGGGGCGCTGGCCGCGATCCATGCGCTGCCGGCGCCCCCGCCGGGGGACCGCGCGCCGCTCCAGGTGCATCAGAATCCGGTCTCCTCGACGCTGCAGGTGATCGAGGAGCAGGCCGCCCACCTGCCCGCCGCCGGGCTTTCGGCCGCGTCGGAAGCGGGCATCCTCGAGGATCTCGAATGGGCGCTCGAGTTCGCCGGCCAGGGCGAACCCGACTTTCCGTCAAGCCTCGTGTGCACCGACGCCCATCCAGGAAACTTTCTGATCGACGCCGGCGGGAAGGCCTGGTTCATCGATCTGGAAAAAGCGCTCTACGGTGCGGTCCCGATCGACTTGGCTCATGTGACGCTGCGCACCTCGACCGGCTGGGATCCCGACTGCCGGGGCACGCTGGTAGCGGCTGACGTCGAAGGCTTTTACCAGCACTATCTCGACCTGGCCGGCCGGGAACGGGCCGCCGCCCTCGGGCCGTGGCTGCTGCCGATGCGGCGGCTGACCTGGCTGCGGACCATCACCTGGTTCGCGCGCTGGCGGGCCGAGTGGTCGGGCGCGGATCACGCGGCGATGCGCGATGCCCGCATGGCGGCGCACATCCGCGGCCATGTCGCGCGCTGCTTCGAGCCCGACGTGATCGCCGCAACCCGCGGTGACTGGCTCGCACCCAACATCCTGACGATCTGACGCCCCGTCACGGAAACGCATCGGACCGGCACTATACAAAAAATGTTCTTGTTATGTTCTCGACAATATCTATGTTCGGGGACATGAACAAGATGATCGATCCCGGCCCGGCACGCCCCCCGTCGGAGCCGGTGCCGGAACTTCACGAGGCGGACCTCGCGCCCCTGCCCGACCGGCCGCGCCCAGGACGCGGCGCCGTGTCTAACCGCAGCGGCCGCTTCGAGCGCCTGCGGGCCGGCGCGACGGACGACGGCTGGCACACCGAACACGGCGCGGACGATCCACCGTCGCGCCTGGACACGTCGGTGACGTTCGACCGGACGCGGAGCATCATCGCGCACAACGACTCGCCCGACATCCCCTTCGATCGCTCGATCAACGCCTATCGCGGCTGCGAGCATGGCTGCGTGTACTGCTTCGCCCGCCCGACCCACGCCTGGCTCGGCCTCTCGCCCGGGCTCGACTTCGAGACCCGGCTGTTCGCCAAGCCGAACGCCGCGGAACTGCTCTCCCGCGAGCTCGCGCGGCCGGGCTACGTGCCGCGCACCATCGCCATGGGCACCAACACGGATCCCTACCAGCCCGTCGAGCGGCGGCTGAAGATCACCCGCGCGATCCTCGAGGTGCTCGCCGAGCACAACCACCCCGTCTCGATCGTGACCAAGAGCGCGCTTATCGCCCGCGACCTCGACATTCTCGGCCCCATGGCCGCGCGCGGACAGGCTAGCGTCGGCGTGTCGGTGACCACGCTCGACACCGAGCTTGCCGAACGCATGGAGCCGCGCGCATCGCGGCCCGAGCGCCGCCTCGAGACCATCCGGATGCTGGCCGCGGCGGGGCTACCGGTTACCGTGATGGCCGCGCCGATGATCCCGGCACTGAACGACCACGAGCTCGAGGCCATCCTGATTCGCGCCCGCCAGGCCGGCGCGACCCATGCGGGCTACATCCTGCTGCGGCTACCGCTCGAGCTGAAGGAACTGTTCGAGGAGTGGCTCGACGCCCACTACCCCGACCGCAAGCGCCGGGTGCTGAAGCGCCTTCGCGAGATGCGGGGCGGCGAGCTCTATCGCAGCCCCTTCGGCGAGCGCATGCGCGGCAGCGGCGAGCTCGCGAAGCTCCTGGAGAAGCGCTTCCGGGTCGCGGTCCGCCAGCAGGGCTTCGACACCGAACCGACGCTGCTGGATGCACGCCGGTTCCGCCTCGCCGAACCGGAGGGCGCCGAAGGACAACTGAACCTGTTCGGAGATGCGCCGGCCTGAGGCGTCGCCGAAGCGTCCAAGATCACTATCTGAATTCAGAATCGCGAACCCGACATTGTGCTAGCGTGCGGCCAGCATGCTTCCGAACCACGAACTGCTCCCGCTCACCGTCGTGGTGCTCGTCGCGCTGCTGTGCGGCGTATTCTTCACACGCCTGAAGCAGCCGGCCGTGGTCGGCTACATCATCGCCGGGTTCGTTCTCGGACCCTCGGGCTTGGGGCTGGTCGAGAACGAGGCCAGCATCGGCCTGCTCGCCGAGCTCGGCGTCCTGCTCCTGCTCTTCGTGATCGGCATGGAGCTGAGCCTGCGCGCCTTCCGGCAAATCTGGAAGATCGCGGTCACCACCGTGGCGCTGCAGACCGCCGGCGCCACCATACTCGTCTGGCTGATCGGCCAGTGGCAGGGCTGGCCCGTGGCGGCGGTGGCGCTGCTCGCCTTCGTGCTCGCGCTGTCCAGCACGGCCGTCGCGGTCAAGATGCTCGAGGACATCGACGAGCTGCGCACGCGGACCGGCCAGATCACCGTCGGCATCCTGATCGCCCAGGACCTCGCCGTCGTGCCGATGATCCTGCTGCTCGATGTCGTCGCGGACGGCGCGTTCAGCATCTTCGCGATCGGTCGCATCGTCCTGTCCATCGGCTTCCTGCTCACGCTGATCATCTTCCTCAGTCGCCGCCAGCGCCTGAACATCCCCTTTCTAAGCCGGACGGAAGGCCACAAGGACCTGACCCCGCTGCTCGGCCTCGTCTGCTGCTTCGGCGCGGCCACGGTGTCCGGCCTCATCGGCCTGTCGCCCGCCTACGGCGCGTTCCTCGCCGGGCTCACGATCGGCAACAGCAACCTGCGTGTCGGGATGCTCGACATGGTGATGCCGATCCAGTCGATCCTGATGATGGTCTTCTTCCTGTCGGTCGGCCTGCTCATCGACGTGGCGCTTATCTGGGACAATCTGGGCATCATCATCCTGATGCTGCTGATCGTCACCGTCGGCAAGACCGCCATCAACCTCTCGATCTTCGCCGCGCTGCGCCAGCCCTGGGCCCAGGCGCTGCTGAGCGCGCTGATTCTCGCGCAGGTCGGCGAGTTCTCTTTCCTACTCGGCAACGTGGGACTGCAGAAGGGAATCATCTCGGGCGACGAGTTCCGGATCATTCTCTCTGTCACGGCCCTGTCGCTCATGATCTCGCCCCTCTACATGAATGCGATCCGCCGTCTGCACCGCACCGCGCGCTACCAGCGAGCCTCGATCCGCTACGTGTTTCGGGTCGCCTTCGGCCGCGAGGCGGACTGGACCCGCGCCGCGCTGCGCCGGCTGGCGGGAACCCGCGTCGCGCTGCCCTCGGGCATCCGGCGTCCCGGCCAGCGCAAGGCCAAAGATTCTCCCGGCGACGTGCCCGGTGGCGCGTCCGACGGTTCGGATTAATCCGGGCAAATGGAAGAAACGAACAAGCACGAGCTTGTCGCCGGGGTCGATGAAGCCGGACGCGGACCGTGGGCCGGACCGGTGGTGACCACGGCGGCAATCCTGACACCCGACAGCGCCGCATGCCTGCGCGATGCCGGGGTCGATGATTCCAAGGCCCTGAGCCGGGCCGCGCGCGAGCGCTGCTTCGAGGTCATCTGCGCGGAGCGGGACCGCGGCAGACTTTGGCTGTCGATCGCCCGGGCCGAGGTCGCGGAGATCGACGAACACAACATCCTCGCCGCTACCCTGCAGGCGATGGGCCGCGCGGTCCGCGCACTGCCCGTCGCGCCCAACCGCGCGCTCGTCGACGGCAACCGGATGCCGGACCTGCCGTGCCCCGGCGAGACGGTCGTTGGCGGAGACGCGAAAATCCTGTCGATCGCCGCCGCGTCGATCGTGGCCAAGGTCACGCGCGACCGGCTGATGGCGGAACTTGCCGAGGCGTATCCGGGGTATGGCTGGGAGCGGAACGCCGGCTACGGCACCGCGGAGCATCGCCGTGCACTCGAATCCCGGGGCGTGACGCCACATCACCGGCGCAGCTTCGCCCCCATACGCGCGATCCTCGAAGACACCCCAACATCTCGTTAACCAGCTGACTCGAAACACAAAATCCTCTTCCAGGTGATTTTCCGATTGACGGTGAGTCCCGAGTTGTTCATCGTCCGCGGCCATGCGTACCCCTGGCCAAGGTCGCAAGGGCACCGGCGTGCCCGCGCGCAACGTGATTCTCAAAGGCGACTGCATCGAGCAGCTGTCCGCTCTGCCGAACGCGTGCATCGATGTCGTGTTCGCTGATCCGCCCTACAACCTGCAACTGTCCGGCGAGCTGACCCGTCCCAACAATTCGAAAGTGGACGGCGTCGACGACGACTGGGACAAGTTCGACGATCTCAGGGCCTATGATGAATTCAGCCGGGCGTGGCTTTCGGAGGTGCACAGGGTCCTGGGCGACAATGGCTCGCTCTGGGTCATCGGCAGCTACCATAATATCTTCCGCGTGGGAGCGACTCTCCAGGATCTCGGCTTCTGGATTTTGAATGACGTCGTCTGGCGCAAGACCAACCCGATGCCCAACTTCCGTGGCCGGCGCTTTACCAATGCCCACGAGACGATGATCTGGGCGGCAAAGAGCCAGACCTCGAAATACACGTTCAACTACGACGCCATGAAGGCGCTCAACGACGATTTGCAGATGCGTAGTGACTGGCTGCTGCCGATCTGCAACGGCAGCGAGCGCATCAAGGGCGCCGACGGCAAGAAGGCGCACCCGACCCAGAAGCCGGAAGCCCTGCTCCACCGCGTGGTACTCGCCTCGACGAAGGTCGGCGACGTCATCCTCGATCCTTTCTTCGGGTCTGGGACAACCGGCGCGGTCGCCAAGCAGCTCGGTCGAGACTTCATCGGGATCGAGCGCGACCCAAACTATATCGCCGTCGCGGAGAAGCGGCTCGCGCAGACCCGCCGCATCCCCGAGACCGACCTGCTCGAGACCCCGTCGAAGCGCGAACAGCCGCGCATCCCCTTCGGCTGGCTCGTCGAGCGCGGCCTGCTGCGGCCAGGCGAGAAGCTCTATGCGCCCAAGCGCCGGCACGCCGCCAAGGTGCGCGCCGACGGCACCATCGTCGCGGCAGAGACCCGGGGCTCGATCCACAAGATCGGCGCCGAGGTCCAGGGCGCGGCGGCCTGCAACGGCTGGACCTTCTGGCATGTCGATATCGAGGGGAAACTGGTCCCGATCGACGTGCTGCGCCAGAAGCTCCGCGCAGAACTCAACTAGCTCTCTTTTGATTCCGGCTTGCCCAGATGGGCCATGGCATGGCGCATCACCTTGCGGGTGAGCGTCGGCAATGCGTGATCGCCGAACGCATCAGGCATCACCCAAATACCGCCGAGCCGTGTCCGCCCGTCTATCCGCGCGGCCTTCACCTGCAGCTCGAGCCGCAGATGAGTGAACCCGTGTTCCACGAGCCCGGGCAACGCGACCCAGTTCGCCGCGACAGGCGGGCGACCCTCGAACGCGTCCGTCTCCTCCCAGTCCCCGGACGGCACTTCCATCATGCCTCCCAGCAGGCCCGTCTCCGGGCGCCGGCGCAACAGCACGGCGCCATCACGCCGTGTCATCCAGTAGGCCACGGCGCGCCGGACGGGGCGCGGCGGCTTGGGCACTCGCCGTGGAAGGTCCTCGGCGATCCCGCGCGCGCGGGCTTCGCAGATGTCGTTCCAGGGACACAACCCGCAGGCCGGCGACCGCGGCGTGCAGACTGTCGCACCGAGATCCATGACCGCCTGGGCGTAGTCGCCGGCCCGCCGCGGAGGCGTCAGGCTCTCGGCCAGCGATTTCAGCTCCGCCTTCGCGTCCGGCATGGGCGTCGCGACGGCAAACATGCGCGCCATCACCCGCTCGATGTTCCCGTCAACCGGGGTTGTTCGGCGACCGAACGCGATGGCCGCGACGGCCGCCGCCGTGTACGGCCCGATGCCGGGGAGCGCAAGCAAGCCCGCTTCGGTATCGGGAAAACAGCCGCCATGGTCGTCACGCACCCTGCGGGCGCATTTGTACAGGTTCCGGGCACGGGCGTAGTAGCCGAGACCCGCCCAGGCCGCCAGGACCTCGTCGAGATCCGCGTCCGCCAGATCGCCGACCGCCGGCCAGCGATCCAGGAAGTTGCGAAAGTACGGCCCCACAGCGGCGACGGTGGTCTGCTGGAGCATCACCTCGCTCAACCAGACGCGATAGGGGTCGGGCCGCTCACCCCGGCGCGAACGTGCCGGCGGCACCCGCCACGGCAGGCGGCGGGCGTGGCGGTCGTACCAGTCGAGAATCGTTTTGGCGGGGGTTGGCGGCATGATCTGGAGCGTTGTGACGTCTGGCCCCGCCTTCTAACATGGCAAGCTAAATCCAATGAGGAGAAACCTGACGAGATGACGAGCAAGCGGGCGCGGGGATTGCGCGCGATCGGCGCCGAGAGCAGCCGCGCGACGGCCACTATCCGGCGCAAGCGGGGTTTCTACGAGGCGAGCGTCTTTTCGGACTGGCCCGAGATCGTCGGGCCCGACCTCGCGCGTCAGTGCGTGCCGCTGCGTCTCGTGCGTGGTGCAGAGGGCGCGGGCGGCACACTGCATGTCCGTGTCACCGGCCCGCTCGCCCTCGAACTCCAGCATCTCGAACCCCAGGTGCTCGAGCGGATCAACGGCTATTACGGGTTCCGCGCCGTCGCAGCCATGCGCCTCCACCAGGGACCGATTTCCGCACCCGAGCGCCCCGCCATCGCCCCGACGGCCGAGGCGGACCCGGCCGACCTCGCCCGGCTCGAAAACGACCTGGCGGGGATCTACGACCCGGAGCTGCGGCGCGCGCTGCGCAACCTCGGCGCGTCCGTGCTGGCGCAGGAAAGGACCCGGTCCGAGGACCAATCCGCCGACGACTGACAGGCCGAGCGTCTCCATTCCGTCACAATCGCCTGTCAGGATCCCCCTCAAGGTCTCTAAACGACTGGCAGAATGCGGTTTTTCCGCGCTTGGCCCGTCGAACGCGCAGCCGTATACTAACCTACATATTGTGTTTGGAGGTTTCTGTGCGTCTATATAGGGGAATAGGCATTGCCCTGGCGGGCGCGGTATCGCTTGCCTGCGCAACCATGTTCGCGTCCGCGCAGGATGCGGTGGATAACGCCGCGGCGCTGCAGGAACGGTCGATCGGAAGCCCGGACGCGCCGGTCACTATGATCGAGTATTTCTCGCTCACCTGCCCGGCCTGCGCGAGCTTCCACAACGATGTCTATGACGACCTAAAGGAAAAGTACCTGGATACGGGCAAGGTGCGATTCGTCTACAAGGAGTTTCCGCGCGACGGCGTGGACCTGCGTGCCGGCATGATGGCGCGCTGCGCCGACCCGCGCCGTTATTCGGGCCTGATCCAGGTCCTGTTCAAGAGCCAGCCCAACTGGACGCGCGCGCGCGACCCGATCTCGGAGATCGCGAAGATCGGCCGGCTGGCCGGCATCGACGACGCGAGATTCGAGAGCTGCCTCGCGTCCGAGGCGCTCGCCAACGGCATTCTGGCGGAACGTCAGAATGCGAGTGCTCGGGGCGTCCGAAGCACCCCAACCTTCGATATCGGCGGCCAGCTCTATGCCGGCTCGCATTCGATCGAGGAATTGTCGGAAATCATCGATCCGCTTCTGGCGCAGTAGTGATTCGGTGTTCACAATGCGCCGCGTCGCACAGACTGAGTTCTTTTAGGGGGGTTACGTACCGGTGCAGTTCAACAAGCTGAGACTGACTGGCTTCAAGTCGTTCGTCGACGGGACCGATCTCGAGATCGCGCCCGGCCTAACCGGTATTGTCGGCCCCAACGGGTGCGGCAAGTCGAACCTTGTCGAAGCCCTGCGCTGGGTCATGGGCGAGACATCGGCCAAGCAGATGCGCGGCGGCGGCATGGACGACGTGATCTTCGGCGGGACCTCCGACCGCCCGGCGCGCAACACCGCCGAGGTCGTTCTGAGCCTGGACAACCAGGACCGGACCGCGCCGACCCAGTTCAACAATTCCGATGACATCGAAATCTCCCGGCGCATCGAGCGCGAGAAGGGTTCGAACTACAAGATCAACGGCGGCGACGTCCGGGCCCGCGACGTCCAGATACTGTTCGCCGACCAGGCGACCGGTCCGCGCTCCAACGCACTTGTCAGCCAAGGCCGGGTCGGCGCGCTGATCAGCGCCAAGCCGGCGGATCGGCGCATTCTCCTGGAAGAAGCCGCGGGCATTACCGGCCTGCACTCGCGCCGCCACGAGGCCGAGCTGCGACTGCGCGCCGCGGAGAACAACCTGGAGCGCCTCGACGATGTGCTCATCACCCTCGACGCCCAGCTCCAGGGGCTGAAGAAGCAGGTCCGTCAGGCGCGGCGCTACAAGAACATTTCCCACGACATCCGCCGCACCGAGGCGACCGTGCTGCATCACCGCTGGACGGCGGCCAGCAGCGCCCTGGCGGGCGCCGAGGAGCGCCTGCGCGGCGCAGAGACTATCGTCGCCGAGCAGACCAAGGTCGTCTCCGAGGCCACGCGGCTGCGTGAAACCGCCGCCGCGGAACTGGTCCCGCTGCGCGAGACCGAGGCGGCGGCCGCGGCGGAGCTCCAGACACTCAACATCGCGCGCGAGGAGCTGAACGCGGAAGAGGAACGCAACCGCACCGCGACCGAGCAGTGGCAGACCCGACTCGCCCAGATCGAGGCCGACCTGGGCCGCGAGCGCGGGCTGGCCGCCGAAGCCCGGAATGCACTGACCCGGCTCGGCACGGAGAAGGCCGAAATCGAACGCGCGTGCGCGGGCGAGGACGAGCTCATCGCCGAGACCCGGGCAGCACTCGAGGCGCGCGCCGCCCGCGTCGAGACGATCGAGGCCGACCTCACCGGGTTGATGGAACGGCTCGCGACCGGCGAAGCGCAGATCACCGCACTCGAGCGCGAGATGAACGAACTCGCCGCGCGCCGGCGCCGGCTCGAGACCCAGGGCGACGAAGCGCGGGCGGAACGCACCGCGATCGAGGAGCAAGGGCTTTCGTCGGACGAACTGGAGAGCGCGGAGACACGTCTCAATACTGCGGAAGACGCGCTGAAGGCGGCGCGGTCAAAGCTGGACGATGCCGACACGGCACGCGAAGGCGCGGACGCAGTGCGCGACGAGGCGCGCGACGCGCGGTCGAAGGCCGACGAGGCCCTCTCGCGGCTACGCGCCGAGGCGGGCGCACTCGAGGATCTGCTCGCCACCGAGACCGAGGCCCTCGACGCCGACTGGACGCCGATGATCGATGTGATCGAGGTGGTGGCGGATTACGAGGCTGCACTGGGCGCCGCGCTGGGCGAAGACCTGGATGCGCCCTCCGACGATCGTGCCCCACGTCACTGGCAAACGTCTGACGCCGCCGGCGACCTCGGCCTTCCCGCCGGCGCCGAACCGCTGGCCTCATATGTCCGCAACGCCGGCCCGCTGGCGCGGCGCCTGGCGCAGATCGGCATCGTCGGCGATGCGGAAAGCGGGCAGCGCCTCGCACGCGAGCTCAAGCCCGGCCAGCGGCTGGTCGACCGGTCGGGAAATCTCTGGCGCTGGGACGGCTACGTCTCGCGCAACGACGCGCGCGCCATCACCTCGACCCGGCTGCGCCAGCGCAACCGCCTGGCGGAGCTTGGCAGCCGCATCCGGAGCGCAGAGGCTGCGTTCGCCGAGATCGAGGCAGAACATCGCGGTGCCCGCGAGGCTGCCGACGCGGCCGGCGAAACGGCACGCACTGCGCGCGCGGCACTTGAAGCCGCCGACGATCATGCGGCCGAGACGCGACGCATGCATGCGGGCCTGGCGCGGGAATTCGCCGCGCGGGTCGCGCGGTACGAGAACCTTGGCGAAACCCTGGCGCGGATCGCGACAGACATCGCCGACGTGGATACGCAGATCGCCGACGCGCGCACGCGGCGCGCGGATGTGGGCGATCTGGATGCGCTGCGGGGCGAGACCGGCGCGCTTCGCACACAGCTCAATGAGGCCCGCGCGGCCTCCGCAGCGGCACAGGGCGAGCACGACCGGCTCGTGCGCGAGTCCGAGGAGCGCCATCGGCGCATCACCGCGCTGGCGGCGGAGGAAACCTCCTGGCAGGCTCGGGACAACGGCGCGGGCGAGCGCATTGCCGAACTCGAGGCCCGCGACGGCGAGGCCCGCGGCGAACTCAAGACTCTCGCCGAGAGACCGGCCGCGATCGAGAGCCAGCGCCGGGCGCTGATGGACCGGCTGACGGCTTCTGAAGAGCGCCGCAACGCGGCCGCCGATGCGGTGACGCGCGCCGACGAACGCCTGTCCCAGGCCGAGCGAGCCATGCGCGACGCGGAAGCGAAACTCGGCACAGTGCGCGAAGACAAGGTGCGCACCGAGTCGGCCGTCGCCCAGGCCCGGCAGACGCTGGACACCGTTATCGAGCGGATCACCGAGCGGCTCGAATGCAAGCCCGAGGAAGTCCTGGCGCTGGCGGAGATCGCCGAAGGCAAGGAAATCCCCGATCTGGAAGCCTCGGACCGTCGCCTCGAACGCCTGCTGCGCGAGCGGGACAACATGGGCCCGGTGAACCTGTGCGCCGAACAGGAATCCGAGGAACTGATCGAGAAGATCGAGACAATCCAGACCGAGCGCGAGGATCTCATCGCGGCGATCGACCGCCTGCGCCGCGGCATCGCGAACCTGAACCGCGAGGCGCGGCAGCGCCTGCTGGCCTCCTTCGAGGAGGTAGACAAGCACTTCCAGGACCTGTTCGTGCGCCTCTTCGGGGGCGGCCGCGCCCACCTGAAGCTGACCGACGCAGACGATCCGCTCGAAGCCGGGCTCGAGATTTTCGCGAGCCCGCCGGGCAAGAAGCTGCAGGCGCTGTCGCTGCTTTCGGGCGGCGAGCAGGCGCTAACGGCGACGGCGCTCCTGTTCGCGGTCTTTCTGACCAACCCGGCCCCGATCTGCGTGCTCGACGAGGTCGATGCGCCGCTGGACGACGCCAACGTAGACCGGTTCTGCAACCTGCTCGACCACATTGCAAAAACCGGCACGACCCGTTTCCTCATCGTCACCCATCACCGCATGACGATGGCTCGCATGGACCGGCTGTACGGCGTGACGATGCCCGAGCGCGGTGTCAGCCAGCTCGTCTCGGTCGACCTCCGCGGTGCCGAGGAAATCCGCGCGATCGCCTAAACACGCGCAGCGAATTTCTCCCGGTTTTCTGCGGCCTCCAACCCTTTTCGCATGTGCGGAAAGTCACCTTGACTTGCCCTGGAGCGATCGCTACGTTGCGCTCGCTTTCGGGCGCCGGCCCAGTCGGGCCGCGGGTACAGCAATTCAGGGATGAGGGGGTCCATGACCGATCCGGACCAGCCGCCTGAACTGCCTGAACTCAAGCAGCGCCTCGGCAAAATTCGCGACCGGCGCGCGGGGGAACAAGCAAAGTCCTCGTCCCGGTCGAAAAGTGGCGCTTCGGATATTGGCGTCGGCGCGAAAGTCGTCGTCGATCTGGTCGCCGGGGTGGCTTTCGGCGGTGGCATCGGCTGGAGCCTGGACTGGTGGTTGGGCACGAAGCCCTGGTTGTTGGTGGTGTTTCTGATGCTTGGGTTTGTCGCGGGTCTGCTGAACGTTATTCGCACCGCAGATCAGGCAAGCCGGCGGAAGACAAACGGCGAAACCGGCGCATAGGCATGTTCGCGTCGGTCAAAACGCCGAAGAAGACTGGAGAGTATCCGGGTGGCTAGTCCTCTCGAACAATTCACGATCGTTCCGATCGTCGAGCTCGAAGTCGCGGAGCTCGACATCTCGTTCACCAACTCTGCGCTCTGGATGGCGATTACCGCCGCCGTGCTCGTGATCTTCATGGTCGTCAGCACCCAGCGCCGCGCGCTCGTGCCCGGGCGCATGCAGGCATCGGCGGAGTATTTCTACCAGGTCATCGCGGACATGGTCCGCGACAATGTCGGCTCCCAGGGTCGGCCCTACTTCCCGTTCATCTTCAGCCTGTTCATGTTCATCATGTTCGGCAACCTACTGGGGCTGATCCCGGGCGCATTCACCTTCACCAGCCACCTCGCGGTGACCTTCGCGATGGCAGCCTTCATCTTTGTCGGCGTCACGCTGATCGGCCTCGTGAAGCACGGCCTCAAGTTCTTCACGCTGTTCTTCCCGCACGGCGCGCCCCTCGTCTCGGCACCGGTCCTGATCCCGATCGAGATCATTTCGTACTTCTCGCGCCCGATCAGCCTGTCCGTGCGCCTGTTCGCGAACATGACCGTCGGTCATGTGCTGCTCAAGGTGATCGGCGGCGGGGTCGTCGCACTTGGCGGCTTCTGGGTCCTGCCCGGCCTGCTGCCGCTGGCCTTCCTGATCGCGATCACCCTGCTCGAGGTGATGATCGCCGTCATCCAGGCCTATGTGTTCGCCATTCTCACATGCGTCTATCTGAACGACGCATTGCATCTGCACTAATCCTCATACGAGAGAGCTTGAAGGAGCATTCAATGATGGAACTCGAAGTCGCAACGCAGTTCGCGCGATTGATCGGTGCCGGCCTGGCCGCCATCGGAATGGTCGGCGCCGGTATCGGTGTCGGTCGCATCTGGGCCAGCTACATCGAGGCGATTGGCCGCAACCCGGCCGCCAAGGACGAAATTGGCGCGTTCATTTGGATCGGTTTCGCGGTCACGGAAGCCATCGCGCTGTTCGCCCTGATCATGGCCTTCATCATCCTCGCCGGTTAGTCGAGACCGGCCGCAACGGATCGCGTTTACGTCCGGCCAACGGCCCATGGGCCGCCCGGGCGCAAACCGGATCAAGAGCGGAAGAGCGCCAAGATGCCTCAGTTCGAACCCTCCTCCTTCATTAGCCAAATCTTCTGGCTGGTGGTGTGCTTCGCCATCGTCTTCCTGTTCGCATGGCGGGTCTATCTGCCGCGGATTTCCGCGACAATCGAGAGCCGCCACCAACGGGTCGATGGCGACATCGCGCGCGCGGAGGAGTTGACCTCCGAGGCGGAAGAGGTGTTCGCCGCCTACGAGGCGGAGCTGGCGAAGGCGCGGGCCGATGCGCAGGAGCAGCTGCACAAGGCCGCGGAAGCGGCTACGGCGGATGCCGACGCGCGCAACGCGGCCCTGACGGAGAAACTGTCCTCAGACGCGGATGCCGCGCATGCGCGTATTGGCGACGCCCGGCAGACCGCCATGGACAATGTGTCCGAGCTCGTCGAGGACATCGCCAGCCAGGCCGTCGAGCGGCTGATCGGCGTGACGCCGGACAGCGGCACCGTCCGCAAGGCGATCGACGAGGCGGCCGGAGGACGTTCATGATGACAACGCGTCTCACGATCGCTGTCGGCGCATTGCTGGCATCGGCCGGCCCCGCGCTTGCCGCGGGCGACGATGTCCCCTTCCTCGAGAAGCCGGAGACCTGGATTCTCGTCGCGTTCATCATCTTCATCGCCGCGGTCTATCGCCCGGTAACGAAGATGATCGGCGGCAAGCTCGACGACCGCGCCAACGCGATCAAGACCGAGCTCGACGAGGCACAGCGCCTGCGCGAGGAGGCCCAGCACACGCTGGCCGAATACCAGCGCAAGCAGCGCGACGCGCTGGCCGAGGCCGAGGGCATCATCAACGAGGCCCGCGAGGAGGCGAAGCGGATCGAGGCAAACGTCCAGGAGCGGACGGAGGCGACGCTGAAGCGCCGCGAGCAGCAGGCGCTCGACATGATCGCCGCCGCCGAGGCGCGCGCCGTTGCCGATGTGCGTGCGCTCGCCGCCGACATCGCGATCGACGCGACCCGGCGCATCCTCACCGAGACGGTCGCGGGGCAGAAGGGCGACGAGATCGTCGACGAAGCGATCCGCGAAGTGCCGGGCAAGCTCAACTAGACAAGCGCACCCGCCGGAACGGCGACAGCGCGACGAAGAGGCCCCGTACGGGGCTTTTTTCATGTCCGCCGCCAGGGTGGGCCCGGGCCTATTCGGCCGCTTCGGCGGTCGGGATATCCGGCGTCCAGCGCAGGACCGGGCGGCGCGCGGCCGCGGTTTCGTCGAGCCGCCGGCGCGGCGTCAGTCGCGGAGCGGCCGCGAACGCGTCGCTCTCGCCCGCCTGGACCCGGGCCACGAGCGCGCGCACGACGGCGATGAAGTTGTCCAGTTCGCGCTTCGATTCCGTCTCGGTCGGCTCGATGAGCATCGCGCCGTGGACGACCAGCGGGAAGTACATGGTCATGGGATGATAACCCTCGTCGATCATCGCCTTTGCGAAGTCGAGAGTGGTCACGCCAGAATCCTTGAGGAACCTGTCGTCGAACAGGCACTCATGCATGCACGGCCCGTCGAAGGCGGCCGTCATCACATCCGACAGTTCGGACATCACGTAGTTGGCGTTGAGAACCGCGTCACTCGCCACCTGGCGCAGGCCGTCACGGCCATGGCTGAGCATGTAGGCGTAAGCCCGGATGAACATCCCCATCTGGCCGTGGAAGCCCTTGAGGCGCCCGAACGGCCGGGCGTCGCCCGCATCCGCCGCATGCTCGACGAGCCCATAGCCGTCCGGCCCGTGCACCACCCATGGCGTGGGCGCGAAGGGCGCAAGAGCGTCCGACAGCACCACGGGGCCCCCCCCGGGCCCCGCCGCCGCCATGGGGCGTCGAGAAGGTCTTGTGGAGGTTGATGTGCATGCAGTCGATGCCGAGATCGCCGGGCCGGACGCGGCCGACGATGGCGTTGAAATTCGCGCCGTCGCAGTAGAAATAGCCGCCGACGTCATGGATCAGCCGCGCGATCTCGATCATGTCGTTCTCGAACAGCCCGCAGGTGTTCGGGTTGGTGATCATGATGCCGGCGACATCCTCGTCGAGCTTCTCGGCGAAGGCCTTCACATCCACGCGCCCGCGCGCATCCGATGGAATCGCATCGACGGCAAAGCCGCAGACCGCGGCGGTCGCGGGATTGGTGCCATGGGCCGAGTCCGGTACCAGGATACGCCGGCGCGTCGTCGGCCCACCCTCGCGGTCGTCGAGCGCGGCGCGGATCGCCATGACGCCGCACAGCTCGCCATGGGCTCCGGCGGCCGGCGACATGGCGACCGCAGGCATCCCGGTCAGTTCCTTCAGCCAGTGCGCCAGCGTGTCGATCAGCTCGAGCGCGCCCTGGACCGTCGATTCGGGCTGTAGCGGGTGCAGGTTCGCGAAGCCCGGCAGGCGGACCATCTTCTCGTTCAGGCGGGGATTGTGCTTCATGGTGCACGATCCGAGCGGGTAAGTGCCCATGTCGATGGCGTAGTTCTTCTGCGACAGGCGCGTGAAGTGGCGCACGATCTCGGGCTCGCTCGCACTCGGCAGGCCGATCGCGGCGGTCCGTTCCAGCCCGCCGAGCCGGTTCGCGCCTGCCGGCGGCGCGGGCAGGTCCACCCCGGCGGCGCCGGGATTGTCGATCTCGAACAGGAGCGGCTCCTCGAGGCGCAGCCCCTGGTGGCCGAGCACCGTCTCGACGCCGCCCGCCGGGGTTGGTCCGGGGACAGACCGGCTCAGATCCTTCGAATGCCCGCTCATGCCAGCACCTCCGCGAGGCCATCGCACAGCGCATCCATGTCCGACGCGCCGGTCAGCTCGCTCACCGCCACCAGCAGGATGTCGTCGAGCCCGGCGTCGCGGCCGAACAGGCGCGCGGCGGGAACGCCGGCGAGGATGCCCCGCGCCGCAAGCGTATCGACTGCGTCCTGTGCAGCGCCGTCCAGGCGCACGGCGAACTCATTGAAGAAGGCCTGCGGCAACACCTCGACGCCCGCGACCGCATCCAGCCGCGTTGCCAGCTCGACGGCGCGGGCATGGTTCAGCAGCGCGAGGTCGCGGAAGCCGCCCTCGCCGAGGAGCGCCAGATGAATGGTGAAGGCGAGCGCGCAGAGCCCCGAATTCGTGCAGATGTTGCTCGTCGCCTTCTCGCGCCGGATATGCTGCTCGCGCGTGGACAGCGTGAGGACCCAGCCCCGGTGGCCATCCTCGTCCACGGTCTCACCGGCGAGCCGGCCCGGCATGTGCCGGACGTATTTCTCCCGCGCGGCGAACAGCCCGACATAGGGGCCGCCGAACCCCTGGGCGTTGCCGAGGCTCTGGCCCTCGGCGACCACGATATCGGCGCCCATCTCGCCGGGCGGACGGATCGCGCCCAGCGAGACCGCTTCCGTCACCGCGATGACCAGCAGCGCGCCGGCGGCGTGACAGGCCTCGGCCAGCGGCGCCAGGTCCCGCACATGGCCGAACACGTCCGGATTCTGGACGACGACGCAGGCCGTGTCCTCGTCGATCGCGCCGGACAGCTCCTCGGTGCCGTCCAGGTCGGGTGCATGCGCGTCGATCGCGATATCGAGGTAGCGCGACTGGGTCTCGGTCGCCTCGCGGTAGTGGGGATGCAATCCGCCGGACAGGATTGCCTTGCTGCGCCGCGTGACCCGCTGGGCCATCAGCACCGCCTCGGCGCAGGACGTCGCGCCGTCGTACATGGAGGCGTTGGCGACCTCCATGCCGGTGATCAGCGCCACCATGGTCTGGAACTCGAACAGCGCCTGGAGCGTGCCCTGGGAAATCTCGGGCTGGTAGGGGGTGTAGGAGGTCAGGAACTCGCCGCGCTGGACCAGGTGATCCACGGCCGCCGGAACATGGTGACGGTACGCGCCGGCGCCGAGAAAGCTCGGTCCGTCGGCGGTCGTGACATTGCGCGCAGCCATGGCCCCGATCTTCGCCTCGACCTCGTACTCGGCCATGTGATCGGAGAGCTCGAAGGCCCCGTCGAAGCGCGCAGCCGCAGGGACGTCGACGAACAGGTCATCGACCGACCCGACCCCGATGGCCGACAGCATCTCGGACCGGTCGTTCTCCGTGAGGGGGAGGTAACGCATCTCAGCCCAGGCCCTCGCAGAAGGTCTTGTACGCCGCCTCATCCATGAGCTCGTCAAGTTCCGACGGGTCGGTCAGACGCAGCTTCGCGAACCAGCCGTCGCCGAATGCATCGGTGTTGACCAGCGAGGGATCCCCGTTCAGCGCGTCATTGACCTCGATCACCTCGCCGCCCACAGGGGCATATACCTCGGCCGCGGCCTTCACGGACTCGACGACCGCGGCCTCATCGCCGCGATCGAGCATCTTGCCGACATCGGGCAACTCCACGAAGACGACGTCGCCGAGCTGTTCCTGCGCATAGTCGGAGATCCCGATCATGCCGGTCTCGCCGTCGACTTCGACCCACTCGTGATCCTCGGTGTACTTTCGATCGGCCATCGGTGTTCTCCTCTCGGTTCAGCTCGCGCGCTTGTAGTTCGCAGGCACGAAGGGAAGATCCGCCACCCTGGCGGCCACCGTCCGGCCTCGCAGTTCGATGTTCAATTCCGTTCCGGTGCCGGCACTGCCGGCATCCACATATCCCATGGCGACCGGGCCGCCCACGGTGGGCCCGAACCCGCCGCTGGTGACGACACCAATGGCATTGCCCGCACCGTCGCGGATCACCGCGCCCTCGCGTACCGGCGCCCGGCCCTCCGGCCGAAGCCCGACACGCCGGCGTTGGGGGCCATCCGCCAGCTGATCGAGGATCGCCCGGGCGCCCGGAAAATCAGCGGCTTCGCGGCGGCGCTTGCCGACCGCCCAGGCAAGCCCGGCCTCGATCGGCGAGGTGGTTTCGTCGATATCATGGCCGTACAGGCAGAGACCGGCTTCCAGGCGCAGGGAATCCCGCGCGCCCAGTCCGACCGGCGAGACATCGTCATGGTCGAGCAGGCGCTCCGCCAGCCCCGCCGCGGCTGCGCTCGGCACCGAAATCTCGTACCCATCCTCGCCGGTGTAACCCGAGCGGGTAACATAGGCATCGACGTCACCGACGCGCATCTCGGCACCCTGCATGAAAACGAGGTCGCGGCATGCCGGCGCCAGCTCGGCCAGCACGCCCTCCGCCTTCGGTCCCTGGAGCGCCAGCAGCGCGCTGTCATTGAAGATCTGCAGCTCCGCCTCGTCCGCGAGCGATGCGGCGATATGAGCGAAATCGGCGTCCTTGCACGCGGCGTTGACCACGAGAAACAGCGCGGGCGCGCCTTTGTCATCGATGCGGGTGACCATCAAATCGTCGCGAATACCGCCGCCGTCGTTGAGCAGCAGCGTGTAGCGCATCCGCCCGGGCTCGAGACCGCAGATGTCTCCCGGCACGAGCCGCTCGAAACTGGTCGCCGGATCGTCGCCGCGCAGGATCGCCTGGCCCATATGCGATACGTCGAACAGCCCCGCCGCTGAACGCGCCGCGCCGTGTTCGGCGATGATGCCCGCCGGGTACTGCACGGGCATGGCGTAACCCGCGAAGGGCACCATGCGTGCGCCCAGCGTCACATGCAGATAATAAAGGGGGGTCTTGCGTTCCGTGTCAGGGGCCACGCCGTTCTCCCGGTCCGAGCCAAGCCGACGACGCACCTGCTGCGCCGCCTGCCCCACCCTGTCCTCGAACCTGAGAGATTCACCACGCCCGAACAAGTGCTTGGGCAGGGTTTACGCCTTCGGTGAGACCCGACGGCACAAGGCCTGACCGGATCTGCTTTCCAGAGTGTCATCCCCCTCGCGGTCCTGGATGCCTGAGAGTTTCCGGGGCGGTTGCTCCTTCGGCGCCGGCCGAAAAACCGGTCTCTCCCGCTGGGGTCTCCTGACGATGTAATTCCACACGAGGTGCGACTCGGGCCGCACCCCTCCTTCGAGATTATGCGACGCCGGTGTGGAGTCAACAACCCAGGACGGCACCTGTGGACTAACGTCCGCGCTTGTTGCGGTTGTAGCGGAGATCCTCGTCCGTCAGGACGAAACCGACGAAAATGCTGAAATCGTCACCGAGCTGGCCCCTGTCCAGAGGGATACGCTGGGTGAGCTCCTCGGCGAACCCGATCCGGTTGCGGTTGCCCTCGAACGTGATCGCGCTTTCGAACTCCGCACGCGCAAGAACGTTCTCCTGCTTGTCGGCAATCGCCACGAAATAGCTGACAAGCGCATCGCGGGTCGCGGCGGCCGGCCCGCGCGTGGCAATCATCAGAAGCTCCAGCTCGACATCCACCGCCCCGGTCCCGTCGTCGCCGATATCCGTGTCGCAGAAGCCCCGGAAGTCGGCCACCTGTGCTTCGAGCGTCACGTCGGTAAGGTCGCGCCCGGGCCCCGGAAGAAACTGGGTCACTTCGGCGGCATCCTGCACGATGACGATATCGGGACAGGGCGGCGGCGGCGCCGGTGGCGTGCGGTCGCACGCGGCAAGCGCAAACAACGCAAGCGCCATCCATCCGGTCTTGGCCCTGTTGGCCATGGCACGTCGGAGAATCATGCTGTCCGCCGTTCGATTCAGAGCGTGTTGTGGGTGCCGTCGCAGAACGGCCTGTCGCCGGTCTGTTTGCAACAGCAAAACCAGACGGTCTTGGCTTCGTCGCTCTCGAACATCACCGGTTCGAACTCCGTTCCCTTGTGCGCGCTGTCGCAAAAAGGCTGCTTCTTGCTGCGGCCGCACACGCACCACCAGTATTTCCGGCCGGGAATCACCTCGACGGCGATCGGCTCCTTCCGGGCGACCTCACCTTTCGCCATAACGTTCCTCCACGCCTCGCGCTGCGTCTTGCACCGTGCAGCGCCACTAAGATATTACGGGTGCGCGGCGACACGCCGCACGAAAACCTTACGAGAGCGGGGGACCGAGAACAAGTTCGGTCGGGTCCTCTCGACGGAGCGGTTCGATGTCGAAGGCACCCCTGACGATCCTGCTGGCGAAGCCGCGCGGCTTCTGCGCGGGCGTCGACCGGGCGATCCAGATCGTCGAGCAGGCGCTCGAACGCTGGGGTCGGCCAATCTATGTGCGCCACGAGATCGTCCACAACCGCTTCGTCGTCGAGAATCTCGAGGCGAAGGGTGCGATCTTCGTGGACGAGCTGTCCGAAGTTCCCGATGACGCCAAGGTGGTCTTCTCGGCCCATGGCGTGCCCAAGTCGGTACCGGCCGAGGCCGAGCGCCGGGAACTTTTCTATCTCGACGCCACCTGCCCGCTCGTGAGCAAGGTGCACCATCAGGCCCAGCACCAGCAACGCAGCGGCCGGCACATCCTGCTGATCGGTCATGCGGGCCACCCGGAAGTAGTCGGCACCATGGGCCAGCTGCCCGCAGGCGCGATCACGCTGGTCGAGACGGAAGAGGACGTGGCTGCGCTCGACATCCCCGAAAACACCCCGCTTTCCTATGTCACCCAGACGACACTTTCCGTCGATGACACTGCGGCCATCGTGGCGGCGCTGCGCAAGCGGTTCCCCGATATCGCGGAGCCGGGCTCGGAAGACATCTGCTACGCGACCACCAATCGCCAGGAGGCCGTGAAGGCGATCGCCCAGCGCTGCGAGGCGATAATCGTGATCGGCGCGCCCAACTCGTCGAACTCGAACCGACTGGTCGAAGTCGCGCTGCGTTCGGGCTGCGAGGATGCTGCCCTGGTCGAACGCGCCGACGGCATGGACTGGGCGCGGTTCGAACGCTTCCAGACCCTCGGTCTATCCGCCGGTGCGTCGGCGCCGGAGACCCTGGTCCAGGAATTCGTCGACGCATGCCGCGCGCGGTATGACGTCACCATCGAAGAGGTCACGGTGCGCGAGGAGGATGTGCACTTCAACCTCCCACGCGCACTGACTGCCTGATATCCCATGGCCGTCTATACAGACGTTTCCGATGAAGACCTGGTCGCCTTTCTCGCCGATTACGACATCGGCGAGGTCGTTTCCTTCAAGGGGATCGCCGAGGGTGTCGAGAACACGAACTATCTGCTCCAGACCGTGGCCGGCGACGCATCCGCCCCCCAGAGCTATATCCTGACCCTCTACGAGAAGCGGGTCAGTCCCGACGATCTCCCCTATTTCCTCGGACTGATGGACCATCTCGCCGAGAACGGCATCTCCTGCCCGACGCCCATTCCCGGGCGCGACGGCGCGGCGCTGCGTAAGCGCGCCGGCCGCCCGGCGGCGATCGTCTCGTTTATGTCGGGCATCTGGCCTAAAAAGACCACGCCCGCGCATTGCGCCGAGCGCGGCGCGGCGATGGCCCGGATGCACGAGGCCGGGCAGAGCTTCGACGGGAATCGGCCGAACAGCATGTCGGTCGCGAGCTGGGAAGGCCTCATGGAGGAAACCCGTGACCGAGCCGACACGGTCGTGGACGGGCTCGCGGCGGTGATCGCGGCGGAGTTCGAGCACACGGCAAACCTCTGGCCCGACGATCTTCCGGGCGGGGTCATCCATGCCGACCTGTTTCCCGACAATGTCTTCTTCCTGGGCGACCGGCTCTCGGGCCTGATCGACTTCTACTTCGCGTGCAACGATGCGCTGGCCTACGACCTCGCGATCTGCATCAACGCCTGGTGCTTCGAGCCCGACCACAGCCTGAACGTCACGAAGGCGCGCGCGCTGCTGCGCGGCTATGCGGGCGTACGCCCAATTACCCGCGCGGAATATGACGCGCTGCCGCTGCTCGCCCGGGGCAGCGCCCTGCGCTTTCTGCTGACGCGGCTGTACGACTGGATCAACCATGACGCCGCAGCCTATGTACAGCCCAAGGATCCGAAACAGTTCCTGGGCCGACTGCGCTTCCACCAGCAGGTGGACGGCCCCGGCGCCTACGGCGTCAGCTTCGAGGATGTGAACGGATGAGCGAACGGATCGTGATCTACACCGACGGCGCGTGTTCCGGGAATCCCGGCCCGGGCGGATGGGGCGCGATCCTGCGATCCGGCGAGCATGAGAAGGAACTCTCCGGCGGCGAGCCGGAGACGACCAACAACCGCATGGAGCTGATGGCGGCGATCGCGGCGCTCGAGGAACTGCGGCAGCCCTCGCCCGTCGACCTGTTTACCGACTCCACCTATGTCCGAGACGGCATCACCAGCTGGATCCACAACTGGAAGCGGAACGGCTGGAAGACGGCGGCGAAGAAGCCAGTCAAGAATGTCGACCTCTGGATGCGTTTGGATGCAGCCATGGTGGACCATGACGTTCACTGGCACTGGGTCAAGGGCCACGCTGGTAACCCGGATAACGAGCGCGCAGACGAACTTGCACGCATGAGCATTGAATATTTTTTAAATGATTAAAATAAACAACGGGGACGATTCCCCGTTGTTTATTTTTTTAAAAAATTACTACAGATTATCCAATAAATTTTCAGCAGTACTGTTTTGGATTACACCTGGCTCATCAATAAATATATTTTTCACGGTCCCATCTTCAACGACCATAGCAAACCGAAGGCTGCGAACACCCATGCCTCGTTCGGTGAGATCAAGATCCATCCCAATACTTCGACTAAAAGAAGCTGAGCCATCGGCCAGCATCATAATTTTGTCACCAACATTTTGATCCTTACCCCAAGCCTCCATTACGAAAGCGTCATTGACGGCCATACACGCTATTAAATCGATACCCTTACTAAAAAATTCATCTGATTTGTCAACAAATCCAGGCAAGTGCTGCGCAGAGCATCCGGGGGTAAACGCACCAGTGACAGACACCAAAATTACTTTTTTATCCCGAAATATATCGTCAGTGAGAACCTGCTGTACTCCCTCTGGCCCTTTATGCTGAAGAGTAGATGAGGGGATTCGATCGCCTATAGATATCGCCATTCTTTCCTCTGACTGTTTGTTAAGATACATTCTCAATGCGGAACATAACCAAAATAGGAGAAAAATATAAACCTTAAATTCATAAAATTTATCATCTTGAGAATATTGTTTTATTAACTCCTACTTGGGTTAGCCCGTCTAAAACTGTATGTTCCGATAGAAGCTCTGGTAAAACCAAACCGCGGGGCGATTCCGGCCCGTAGACGACATTAAACGGGATGCCGAAGCGGTTGAAAGAGGCGAGATAACTCGCGATCGTAACGCTCGGCCTTGTCCAATCAGCTCGCATCAGGATCACGTTTTCGCGTCCGAACGTATCCATCATCGCATTTGTTTCCAAGACGCGCCTCTTGTTGACTTGGCAGGTGATACACCAGTCAGCCGTCACGTCGACGAATACGATGTTACCCTTAGCCACAAGCCCAGAGATTGCCGTCTCGTCGAACTGCACCCAAGCTTCGTCGCGGGTGGCGACCCTGGCCAAATCCTTAACCCCGATGCCGAGAGCCGGCAGCACGATCGGAGCGAAAAAGGCGAGCAAGGCTGCAGTGAATACGCAGGCGCCGAGTGCACGGCCCCCAATCGCGGGTATCTGGTTGCGCAGTGCAAACAAGGAAAAGATTACGGCCATCAGTACGGCTACGACGATCACAGCCTCGACCGACACCTGCCCTGCCATGACTGTCAGGAGCCAGGCCGCCGTCGCGACCAAGGCCAGGGAGAGGATTTTCTTGAAGCCGTTCATCCAGGGTCCCGGCCGGGGCAGCTTTGTTGCTAGCGCCGGAAAAACGGCGACCAGAATGAAGGGCAGCGCCATGCCGACGCCAAGCGCGATGAAGATTGCATAAATCTCAAGCGCGCCAGGGCTGTGCGCGAAGCCGATCGAGGTCCCGAGGAAGGGCGCGGTGCAGGGCGTCGCGAGGACGGTCGCAAAGGCGCCCTGGAAGAACTGCCCACCGAGCGACTGGCCGTTGCCGGCCGCGACGGCCATATCAGCCACCCGCCCCGGCAGACGCACTTCGAAAAGCCCCCACATGTTCGCGGCGAAAAGCGTCAGGATCACCACGAGGGTGACGACGAACAGGGGTTGCTGAAACTGGATTCCCCAGCCGACCGCGAGGCCTGCAGACTTCACGCCCACCGCGAGGCTCGCGAGTGCCAGGAAGGACACGACAATGCCGGCAGTGGTCGCCAGGAAGCCGAGACGCACCTCACGCGGGTCGCCGCCACCATGGCTGACGACCGACAGGAGCTTAATCGAGATCACCGGGAGGACACAGGGCATCAGGTTGAGAATTAGCCCGCCAATGAGCGCGAGCGCCATGACCGACAGGAACGTCGCGAGCGCGAGACCGCCCGTATCGATATGGGCGAGCCCGTCGGCCCGTGGCAACGTGCTGACCTCGATGCTGCGCGCGCCGTCGATCAGGGTGAAGGTAAGCGGGGCGCTCTCGAGATCGACCGGTGTTCCCTCGCCGAAAATATCCTCTGCCCTCACCGAGGCGAGGATGACGCGCCCATCCTCGAGAAACTCGAAGGCCGGCTTCGAGAACAGGACGTCCTCGGATCCCTCGACCAGCAGGTCAGGCGTCACAAACGGCGTATCGGCGCGAAACGCAGTGCGGATCAGCGGCTTGATGTTGCCGCCCGAAATGTCGGCACCCTCGAACACCAGACCGGACCGGCTGCCGTCACCCGGCACCTGGTTCTGGTAGCGGGCGATCATGTTCGCGAACTCGGAAGGATTCGCCGGGCCCGCCGGCAGGTTGAGCGATGCGGTGTAACTGTGGGGAATACACACATCGTCGCAAATCAGAAGATCAACCTGCGCGCGCAGTTTCACGGCCTCGCCGGCCGTGCGGAGTTCGGCTGTGACCGGAAAGACCACCTGCTTTTCGTAGCCGAAGGTCTCCAG